>CAZPNW010000142.1:0-6671 GCA_964588175.1 uncultured Planctomycetales bacterium | reverse complement strand
GGTTTTCTCTGTTTTAAAAGAGAATATCCTGAAGATCTTTAAAAAGAAGCAGAATCAAGTCGATATTAAAGTAATTAATATCGTTCTTTTATTATGTGTTATTCTCCTGTCTGTTTATTTTGTGTATAGCCTTTCCCAGGGTATAAAAAAGATCAACCCTGAGAAATGGGCAGCTCCTGAATTAGTGAAAGATGCAAAAATCGGAAAAGAGACTCCCCGGTTAAAAGATGTGGCTTATTATATAAGTAAAACACAAAGCAGGGATATCTTCAAGATGGGTGTTAACGCATCTTCATCGGTGAATGAGGTTATTTCTTCTAAAGCGGCTGAAGTAATGCAAAATTTAAGGCTCGTCGGGATTTCCTGGTCTGAGAATCCCGATGTTATGATAGAAGATGTTAAGTCCGCTCGGACTTCTTTTGTCAGAAAAGGGCAAATGATCGGAGATCTTAAAGTAGAAAGTGTCTTTAAAGATATGATAATTTTGCGCTACGGAGAAGAATTGATCGAATTACGATGATATTAAAGAAAAGGTTTTTTAAATACATTATTGCCATTCCTTCCTTAGCCTGCATAAGTTTATCCGTTATCCTTGATCTTCATGCTGAGCCTGCAAATTCAACCGATAATCAATTAATACAATTAGCCCAAGCTACACTTCCTCAACCCATGGTTGCTCCTCCGGTAACTGTCCTGGCGGGCAAGATCTCGCTCGATTTAAGGAATATCGATGTCGTTGATGCCTTGAAGTTTTTGTCGATAAAAGCAGGAATGAATATTGTTACGACAAAGGCTGTCATGGGAAGAGTAACGCTCATGGTTGAGAATGCCCCTATCCAGGATGTTTTTGATCTTATGCTGCGCAGTAATAATCTCGCGTATGATAAGCAGGGGGAGATTTTTAATGTCATGACTCAAGAGGAATACCGGGTGCTTTACGGGAAGAATTTTGCCGATATCCGCCAGGTAAAGGTTTTCTATTTGAATTATACTGTCCCGGAACAGGCTTTTAGTCTGTTGGATATGCTTAAAAGCGAGATCGGCAGGGTATTGGTCGATCCGGAGTCCGGTAATGTATTAGTGATCGATTCTCCTGCGCGTATTGAAATTATGGAGAAAATCTTGAAGGATTTCGAGGAAAAGAATACCGTTAAAGTCTTTAAACTGAATTATGCAAAAGCTAAGGATGTAGAAGAGGCGTTGAAGAATCAGCTCGATACCAAGAAGGTCGGGTTGATCAAGGCGGATGAGCGGGGTAATCAATTAATCGTGCAGACTCTTTCGAAGCGCATGGATCAGATCGAAAAGCTGATCAAAGACCTTGACCAGAAGACCAAGGAGATCATCGTTGATATCAATATCGTCAACGTGAAATTATCTGATGATACCAGCGAAGGCATACAGTGGGAAGGATTATTTGATTTAGGCCGGCAATTCGGCATGAGTTACCTGGGGTCTACGCCGTTTGCTTCAGTGCAGGCGTCAACCGATACCTGGCGTTCACGTAGTTCGGTATGGGATACTGTGGGAAATGTAGGTTCATATCCTTTCAGCGGTACGACGACCAATTATTCTGCCAGCAGTTCGAGGATCGGGACCGAAGAAATGCACCTGGGAGTTGTCGGTAAGCATGATTTTGATACGGTCATTAAATATTTGCAGACAAAAGGCAAGACCAGGGTTATTTCCAATCCAAAACTCGCGATAGTCAATAATCAGGAAGCGAAAATCCATGTCGGACAGAAAGAAGCCTATGTGACGACAACAACGACTACCGGACAGACTACCAATACTGTTTCCGAACAGGTGACCTTTGTCGACGTCGGCGTTATCATTTCCGTCGTGCCGATCATAAACGATGAAGGCTTTATCACCCTGAAAATAAAAGCCGAGATCAACAGCGTCCTTGAGATGCTTATTACTCCGACCAAAAATCAGATCCCGATCATCGATACATCGCTTGCGGAAACTACGGTCATGGTTAAAGACGGTTCAACCGTTATTATCGGGGGGCTGCGTAAAGAAACAGAAAGTTCTACCGCGCAGCAGACTCCGATATTGGGAGATATTCCTTTACTTGGCCGCTTCTTCAGTGTAAAATCGAAGTCAAAAGAAAAGACGGAATTGTTGATCATTCTGACGCCAAAAATGATTTCCGGAGAGGTTTTGGTATCCGGCCCTGTTTTAAAAGAAGTGGGCGGTGGCGCAGTCAAGCCGCCGAAAGATTATAGCGCATTGAAAAAAGAAGAATTCGTTGAACCGGCGGCTCCGGTTTTTATACCGGTTGAGAAACAAAGATTGGAAATGAAAGGGCCTAAATCGCTTTCACGATGATTTCAATTCTAAGCGGAGACTCTATGAAGAGAAAACCTGGTTTGCGTGGAGTGTTTTTGAGCATAAGTATACTAGTATCCGCAGGGTTGGCGCTCTTTCCTGCTGGCAATGACCGGGCGCAGGCAAAAGACGATCTCAAAGCGATCACGGCTGATCTTGACAGTGTTGATTCTGCGTTGAGCAAAGACAAGCTTATTAATTTGCTTAAAAAAGCAAAAGATGAGCTTTTGATCTCTCAGCAGGCGCTTTTGCAGCTTAAGGAGCTCTGCGGGTTAAAGGAGCAGGAAAACAAGTCTTTGAATGAGAAAATATTTAAACTTCAGGAGGACTTTAAGAGTTTTCAGGAATTGATCAACCGCTTGACTCAAGAGAAAGAATTTATTCAAAGTAAACAAAAAGATGTTTCTGCGCAGATGAGTGATCTTGAAACGGTCAGGGTTGTCTTAGGCGGGGAGGTCCAATCGTTAAAGAAAGAAATAGAGCAATTGCGCGATAAGCTTTCCGGCGTCGAATTAGAGCGCAATGAGCTTAATGTTAAATTAAACTCCCTTAAGAAAAAACAGGTCCCGCAGAAAGAGCTCGATGGGCTGCGTGATAAATTATCTGATGCGGTGACGGAGCGCGTCCAGCTGCAGGAAGAAGCCCGTCTCCTTAAAAAGAAGATCGTTGCGCAAAAAGATGTAGACCAGATACGCCTGCGGGTATCGGAACTTGAAGAAGAGCGGTTGCGGCTGGCAGATGACCTGAAAGAGAAAGATATCCGTTTTAAGGAATTGTCGATCGCTTCTCAGGAAGCAAAGGAACTCCGCGAAAAATTGTCAATCGTCGAAGAAGAACGCGATACGTTAAAAGAAGATTCTCTGCGCCTGAAAAAAGAAATTGTCGCTAAACGTGATTTTGACGCTCTGCGTGATAAGGCTTCACGGCTTGAGGAAGAACGCTCCCAGCTTCAGCAAGAAGCCGTTGGGTTAAAGAAACAACTTGTTTCTCACAAAGAAATCGAAAAATTACGCGAGAAATTCGCTCATTTAGAAGAAGAGCGTAATTCTTTGCAGGCTGAAGTTAAAACCTTGAAATCGCAGCTGGGGTCTGAGAACGATATAGCTCGGGTACGCTCTAAATTCGCGGCGATAGAAGAAGAACGTAATGTCCTGCAGGAACAAGTGGGGGCCTTAAAGAAACAGCTGGGGTCGGAAAAGGAAGTTTCTGTATTGCGCGCCAAAATTGTGAAACTCGAAGAAGAGCGCGACCAACTGAAGGAGGAAGGATCAGCGTTAAAGAAACAGTTGTCTTCGCCTAAAGATTTAGAACAGCTGCGCGTAAAGCTAGCCAAAGTTGAATCTGAGCGTGACCAATGGGAAGCGCAGGCAGACGCGTTAAAGAAGCAGGTGGGCTCTGACCGGGATATCGCTCAGGTACGCCGGAAGTTGGCTCAACTTGAAGAAGAACGGGATCTTTTACGGCAGGATGCCTTCAAGAGCAAGCAAAAGAATATTTCTTCACAGGAATTAGCAGAGCTGCGGAATAAATCCGAGCAGTTGGAAAAAGACCGCATGAACGCGCAGAAACAAGTCGATGAGCTTAAAAACAGCCTCTCTGTTTTATCGGCTCAACTTAAAGAAAGCAAAGAAAAAGAAGCTTCTTTAACTGTAGCTCAGAGTAACAATGATTTTGTACAACAGATAAATAAGCTGCAAAAAGACCTGAAAATCGCTCAGGAGCTTTCCGGGCAATTGGTCCAGGAAAAAGCCGTCTATCAGAGCCAGGAAAATGTGTTGAACGCTAAAACCAAGGCATTGGAGAGCGCGAATGCGGTCCTCGAAGAGCAATATCAGGATTGCATGCAGAAAAACCTGACTATTCTCGATGAGCGCACCAGGATCTCTGAACAGTTAGCGCGCGCCATGGTCCGCCTTTCGGATGCGGAAAACCTTAAAACAGGTTCTGTAGCTCAGGCCCAGAATTACCAGCAAAAGGCCGAGCAATTGCTGGCGCAAATATCCCAGAATGAAAAAGAGAAGGCTGCGTTACGCCAGGAATGTGATGAGCTTAAAAAGGGGAAGGGAGAGCTTTGGGATCAGATCACCAAGTTAAAAACCAACAAGGAGCAG
The DNA here is from genome assembly GCA_964588175.1 of uncultured Planctomycetales bacterium. Taxonomy (GTDB): domain Bacteria; phylum Omnitrophota; class Gorgyraeia; order Gygaellales; family Profunditerraquicolaceae; genus JBAZTA01. Next base: position 2,226 of record CAZPNW010000142.1, on the reverse strand, counting down.
GACAGTGCGCTCCTTGATGCCGAGATAGAGCAGGTAAAAGCGCATAAAGATGGCGAGTGGGCTCAGCTCAACGATAAGTTCAGGGAATATAAATTGCAAAAAGAAGCGGATATGCGTTCGCTTACCGAGACGGCCAATAAAGTCCAGGCGGATCTGCGTAGTTCTCAGGACCTTTCGTACCAGTTAGTTCAGGAAAAGAGCGCTCTCTTGAACCAGCAAAAACTGAATCTCACCCAGCTTAAAGAACTGGAGGCACAAAAGAATCTTTTAACGGATGAGAATAAGAAGTTGCTTGAGCAAAATACTTTCCTGAAAAATCAATATGTGGTTGTATCTGAGCAGGTCAATGATCTGCAAAACCAGTTTGCCCGGTTAGAAAAAGAGAAAGAAAAGGCGGGGGGAATGCCGCCTCCTGCAATGACTAAAAAAGTGGCTGATTTGGAGGCTTCGAAACACGAATTGCTTGAGAAAACAAAAGAATATAACCGCAAACTCCAGGATTATGAACAACGGGCCAAGAATAAGGAAGAGGTGGAAAAGCAATATAAGGAATTAATGGGGGATTATCAGAATTTGAAAAATAATTATGACCAGTTAACGCAGCGCTATAAAGTCACCGAAGAGGCCAAGGACAGGCATGAGACACTGACCAGCCGGTACGCTGAATTGCCTCAGGAAAATACCGTGTTACGCTATAACCTGGGGGTCATGTATGCTCAGAAGCAGGAATATGATAAGGCGGTCAAAGAATTCCAGAAAGTCTTGGAATTAAAACCGGATGATGCTGAGAGCCATTATAATTTAGGCGTTATTTTCAGCGAGCAATTAAATGACCGTAAGAAGGCGATCCTCCATTTCAGGAAATACCTGGCGTTAGCGCCTCATGACCCTGAAGCTGAGCAGGTTAGAAGGTTCGTGCTTACCTGGGAGACCGCTGATCAGGATCTAAAAAATGGCAGATAAATTCATAACGGTAAAAGAATTATCACAGATGTACGGGGTATCTTCACAGACGATCAACCGTTATTGCGACGCGGGGCTTTTGAGCCTGGCTTTTAAGAAAGGTAATGTCCGTTATTACGAGCGTACTCAGGCGCATAAACGCGTTAAACAGATCATTGCTTTGTCCAAAGAAGGGTATTCGCTTATGTTGATCCGTAAACGCCTCTTGGGAATATAAGATATGAAAATTTACAAGGTATATTCTTTGTTGATTATTTCCCTTTTGTGCGGGATAATGAATTCTTACGCGCAAGGGGTGCAGCGCGCGGATAAGCTTGCTTTTCATCAGGAAGTAAGCGTTGTCACTGATGACTTCCCGAAAGTAAATATCTCCTTGGACCTTCGGGATATGGAAATAATCGAAGCTTTGAAATATATCGCTACCAAAGCGAATTTGAATATTATCCCCACAAAAGAGGTCTCCGGCCGTACATCGCTCATGGTCGAGAGCGTGCCTGCTAAGGATGTTTTTGATATTATTTTGCGCAGTAATAACCTGGCGTATGAAAAAAAAGGCGACATTTATAATGTGATGACTGAGAATGAATATAAGGCCCGCTATGGCAAGAATTTTATTGATACGAGGGTAACCCGGGTCTTTAATCTAAAATACGCGATCCCCGAACAGGCGTATAATCTTTTGAACACGCTCAAGAGCGATATCGGCAAGATACTCCTTGACCAGGAGTCCGGGGTCATCCTGGTTATGGATACCGCGGAGCGTGTTAAAAGTATGGAGACTACCTTGCAGGCAATGGAGCAAAAGAATGTTATTATTGTGTTTGACCTGAAATACGCCCGCGCCAAGGATATTGAAGAACAATTAAAGCCGCAAATCGATGTAAAGAAATTAGGTTCAATCAAAGCTGATGAACGGACAAACCAGGTTATCGTGCAAACCCTCCCCGAGCGTATGGAGGATATCAGCCGTTTGATACAGAGCCTGGATAAAAAGACCAAGCAGATACTTCTTGACGCAAAGATCATTCAGGTCAAATTGACCGATTCCGTCGGTTCCGGGGTTGAATGGGAAGGCTTGTTTAACCTTGGGAAGAAATGGGGGACGACCTATCTGGGGTCGTATCCTTTAAGTTCCGTCGGGCCTTCTACGACAGCGACGAGCAATACCTGGCGTTCACGTAAGGAAGTCGTAGCGGATACCGGCTATGTCGGATCATATCCTTTTTCGGGCACGACGACCGATTTTTCCGCCTCAACTGCGAA
>CAZPNW010000141.1:0-8612 GCA_964588175.1 uncultured Planctomycetales bacterium | reverse complement strand
TATTCGCCCATGAACATACCCGGTTGGAAGCAAAAGAAGACCGCGCGCGGCTTATCCGCCAGGTCAAGGCTAATTTAAGCCCTATCTTTGTGCTTTTCCCTGATAAAAAACGGATTATCGCGTATTTGCATCAACAATACCTTAAGGATAAAAAACCGTTTATGGATATCACCGATGATGAGAAGAACAACCATAAGATCTGGAGGATCGATGCCCCTGAGGTATTAGAGGGGATCCAGCAGAAGATGCAGGATGAAAACTTTTTTATCGCTGACGGGCACCATCGCTATGAAGTTGCCTGCGGGTACCGCGACGAAGTGAAAAGAAAACAGGGGGATTTAGGCGAAGACGATGAATATAATTATATCCTGACGTATTTTACCAATACAGATGCTTTAGGCCTGACCATATTGCCGATACACCGCTTGGTCAAACTTGAGAAGAATTTTGATATGGAAGCGTTTATAGCGAACCTTAAAGAATTTTTCTATGTGGAAGAAGTAAAAGATAAAGTTAAATTCTTCTTCCTGCTTGAAAAAGCCGGCAGGACCGAACATATCATCGGTATGTATAAGAATAAAAAGTATTGGCTGGTGCGGTTGCGTAATATCAAGATCGTTGATAAGATGATCACTGATAAGCCGCCTGAATACCGAAGATTAGATGTTTCTATTTTGAATTATATCATTTTACAGCATATTCTGCGCTTGGATGTTGATAATAAGGATATTGTGACGTTTAATCCGGAAGCTGAAGAATTGATCGATCAGGTGGACGCGCAACCAACGTATATTTCCTTTTTCTTGAATCCTACCAAAGTGGGGCAGATCATGTCGGTAGCCATAAACGGGAATAAAATGCCTCCTAAATCGACCTATTTTTATCCTAAAGTCCTTTCCGGCTTGGTTATAAATAAATTCAACGAGGATAAAGTATAATCTTATGCCGCTTTTCGGTAAACCAAAATACACTATCGTCCGGATCAAGAAAAAAGAGATGCCCGACGGCCTTTGGACCAAATGCGAAGAGTGCGGAGAGGTCTTGTATAATAAGACATTGGAAGAGAATTTCCGGGTATGCCCGAAATGCAATTATCATTTTGTCCTGGGGGCGTATGAGCGGGTGAAAGTGCTTATTGACGCCGATACCTTTAAAGAATTTGATACCGAATTAAAGACCGCGGATCCGCTTGATTTCAAAGGCCCGAAAACATATAAAGATAAGCTTGCCGCCGATCAGGCAGCGACAGGGCTCAAAGAAGCGGTAGTGACAGGAGAAGGGCTCTTAGACGGTAAAAAGGCCGTAATCGCGGTCACCGATTCACGCTTTATCATGGGTTCTATGGGTTCGGTTGTGGGAGAGAAGATCACGCATGCTATTGAGACGGCCACAAGAAGTAAGCTTCCGGTCATCATCGTTTCCGGCTCCGGCGGCGGGGCGCGGATGTATGAAGGGATGTTCAGCCTGATGCAGATGGCAAAGACCTGTGCGGCGCTCTCGTATCATCATCAGGCAAGATTGCCGTATATCTCTATATTGACGAATCCGACTATGGCAGGGATCATGGCATCATTTGCCGGCATTGGAGATCTGATCATAGCGGAACCGAAAGCGTTGATCGGGTTTACCGGGCCGCGTGTCATTGAACAGACGATCCGCCAGAAATTGCCTCCGGGTTTTCAGCGCTCTGAGTTCCTCCTGGAGCATGGGCTTATCGATATGATCGTACATCGTAAGGATATGAAGGCAACACTGCGCCAGATCCTGGAATATCTCGATTAATGAGAAAAAGTTGATTTTTCTCGGAATTATTGCTATACTTATTACTTCGCAAACACGGTAAAAAAATATAAAGATCCATAAGAACGGATGCAGGTTGATTTTTAAGCCAGACCAAGAGTGTGGAGGCATGATATGGCTCAGGTAAGTTTAAAGAATGTTTCAAAAGTATATCCGACCGGTGTGAAAGTCGTCAATAATTTAAATCTTGGCGTCGAGAACAAGGAATTCCTTGTCTTAGTCGGGCCCTCCGGCTGCGGTAAATCGACCACGTTGAGGATGATCGCCGGGTTGGAAGAGATAACCGAAGGGGAGATCTTTATCGGCAATAAAAAGGTAAATGATGTTCCCGCAAAGGACCGCGATATCGCGATGGTCTTTCAGAATTACGCGTTATATCCTCATATGACTGTTTTTGAGAACATGGCGTTCGGCTTGAAACTACGCCATTATCCTAAGCATGAGATCGCGCAGCGTGTCAACGAAGCGGCGGAGATCCTCGGTATTAAACATTTACTCAACCGTAAGCCCAAAGAATTGTCGGGCGGTGAGCGCCAGCGCGTAGCTGTCGGGAGGGCGATCGTTCGTAAGCCTTTAGTGTTTTTGTTCGATGAGCCTTTAAGCAACCTCGACGCGAAACTGCGCGTGCAGATGCGCACTGAGATCCATAAGCTGCATATCAGGCTCCAGACAACGATCATTTACGTTACGCATGACCAGATAGAAGCTATGACGATGGGAGACCGCATTGTGGTCATGAAAGGAGGGGTCATTCAACAGGTCGCTGACCCGATCTCTATTTATGACCATCCGAAGAATAAATTTGTCGCCGGCTTCATCGGGTCGCCGCCGATGAATTTTATGAACGGAAAGATCATTAAGAAAAGCTCCAAGATCTATTTCACCGAAGGTAAGATCTCGGTCAAGGTCGTCGAGGATATGTATAGCAAGATGACCCCGTATATCGGCCGGGACATCGTTATGGGCGTGCGTTCGGAAGACATTTATGATAAATTATTCGTGTCAGAGGCTCCTCCGGAGAATGTGGTCCGGGTCAATTGTGAGGTCGTTGAGCCGATGGGCTCGGAAGTGTACTTGTATTTGAATACGGGCAAGCATACCTTTATTGCCCGCGTAGGCGCACATAATAAACCGCAGGTGAATCAGGATATGGACCTGGTTTTTGATATGAGCAAGGTCCATTTTTTTGATAAGGAAACCGAAGAAACCATAGTATAGCCTTTCTAGCCATTACACGAGTGGCAAAAAAACCTTCGCATATCATTTTTGTGTTTTTTTTGTGTTTGTGCCTTCCTCTTTTTCTTTCGTTTTACACCAAATCATTTTCATTCCCTTCGCTTTTTTTCTTTTATTCTGTTAACGGGATACTGGCGCTGGCGCTTTTCAAACAGAATTCAAAACGGCTCAATCTTTGCAGCCATTTCAAGGAAGATCTCCAGGAAAAAGTCAATATCGTTAAGAACGACTATGCGCGGGAGCATAAAAGTAAGACCGCCCTGCAGGAGAAGATCCATCGGTATAACAGCCTGAAAGAGATCATCGAGGATATCAATCGCAACCTGTCTTTGGTTTCCATAGCGGATAATCTGGCCTCGATCGCTTTTTCGATCATCGGTGATAATAAAGGGGCTTGTATTTTATACCTTATTGACCCGGAGACCCATAAATTAAGCCTTTTTAAGACCAAAAAAGAAGACCGTAAACTCGTTGTCAAAGAAAAACAGGGGGATCTGTTTGATTGGTGGGTCTTGCGCCATGCCAGCCCTTTGCTTGTTGAGGACATGCATAATGATTTCCGGTTTGACCTTGAGAAGATCAAGATGAAAGACGCGCGTGAAGTTTCCTCCCTGGTCAGCGCTCCGTTCGTCAGTGAGCATAAATTCCTGGGGATCTTACGGTTGGATAATTCCCGGAGTAATTATTATTCACAGGACGATTTGCGGTTTCTGGTGGCGATCTGCGATCTCGGCGCGGTCGCGTTGGAAAACGGCGAGCTGTATCTCAAGACCGAAGACCTGGCTATCCATGACGGCTTGACCGGTTTATACCGTAAAGGGTATTTTATGGAGCGGCTCAATGAGGAAGTTAAACGCAGCCTGCGCCAGAACAACACTTTTTCTCTCTTGATGCTCGACGTTGATTTCTTTAAGAAATATAATGACACCTTTGGGCATACCTCCGGAGACCTGGTTTTACAAGAGATGAGTGAGGTTATGAAGGATCTCTTTAAAGAAAAGAGTTCGGTTGCCGGCCGGTTTGGCGGCGAGGAATTCTGTATCATTATATCGGGAGCTGATAAGAAGAAGGCTTTGACGCTCGCAGAAGAATTACGAAAGAAAGTGGAAAATACACAGGTTGACCTGCGCCAGCAAAAGACAAACGTTACGGTTTCTGTGGGTGTGGCGAATTTTCCCGAAGACGCCCGTGATGAGACTGAGCTGGTCCTTAAAGTGGATAAGGCCTTGTACGAGGCAAAGCGCTTGGGAAGGAATCGGGTGAGCGGATAGTATGTGGGCGAATCTCTTTTTGGCTGTTATGACGGCGCTAACGTATCTCTTGCTTAAGAAGGTTTTCAACCGCTATTTCTCCAGAGCGCAGTATGAATGCGAAAACGTTCAGGCTGAATACGCGCGGTTACACAGTGAGCTTGAGTCCGTTAAGAATGAAAACACGGGCCTGAAGAAGAGCCTTGAGGATACGATGGTCCTCTATGAGATCACCCGTGACATCTGTAAATCGATCGATGAAGAAGAGGTTTTTAATAATTTTCTTGCTCAGATCAATAAGTATATGGAGTTGAAAGATTGTAAATTCTTAAAGGGGCAGGAGGATATCACGGGGTATAAGGATTATACGGTTTTACCGCTTTATTTTCATCGTACTTTAGCCGGTTACCTGGTAGCTGACGGTGTCCCGGACGCCGATAAAGAGAAATTCCATATCCTTGCCCAGCAATTCCTCCTGGGAATGAAACGGGCTATCCTTTATAAGCGTGTCCAGGACCTGGCTATTACCGATACGCTCACGAATGTCTTTACACGCCGGCATTATTTGGAAAGGCTTCAGGGAGAGCTAGACTATTCGACTAAATTAAACTATTGTTTTGCGTTCTTGATGCTGGACGTCGACCATTTTAAAGGGTTTAATGACCATTACGGCCATTTAGTAGGAGATGCGATCCTTAAAGAGGTCGCGAAAGTGATCAAAGATAACCTGCGCCAGATCGATATGGTGGGCCGTTACGGAGGGGAGGAGTTTTCCGTTATATTGACGCAGACCGACCGTGAGGGAGCGGTCTTGGCTGCCGAACGTATCAGGCGGTCTTTAGAGGAGTCATCGACTAAGATCTATGATGAAGAGCTTAAGGTCACTATCAGTATCGGGATATCGGTTTTTCCTGAAGATTCCCGGGATATGGGGCCGTTAATAGAAAAAGCCGATGCTGCTTTGTATAAAGCCAAAGAAGCAGGGCGTAACTGCGTGCGTGTGTGGCCTGTTGCGGGTGATCGGTAGTTAATTTTCGGTGTTCGGTGATTGGTTATCGGTAATCGGTCAGCGTGAGTTGTTTTGCTGAGTAAACTGGATCGTCATTCTGAGTCGCTTACTTTCGAAACCTTACGTCATCCTGAGTCGCTTACGTATCTATAAGGAAGGATCTTTTAGTTAATTAGATTCTTCGTAAGCCGACTACGGCTTAGCCTCAGAATGACGGCAGTTGGAGCTGACTACGGCAAAGATAATTTAAGACCGGGTCTTTTGTGCAATTAATAAAATAATATCCAAGACCCGGTCTTTAAATGCTGTAATATTCCTTGCAATTAAAACCACTTTAATATAGAATACTAACACATGAAAAGCAAATACATCATTGGGATAGATCTCGGAGGGACTAATCTAAAGATCGCGTTATTTAACGCGCGATGCCGGTTACAGAGTAAAGCGATCATCAGCACCAGGCAATTCCGGAAAAAAGACGCATTGATCGCGGGGATCGTAGATTCGGTAGAATTGCTCATCCGTAAAAACAGTATTGCGAAAGCTCACGTGGCCGGTGTCGGCCTCGGTTTGCCCGGCCCGATCGACGTAGATAAGGGAATGGTGCATTTTTTCCCGAATATTCCCGGTTGGAAAGAAGTTCATCTCAGCGATATACTTAAAAAGCGTTTAGGTGTGCCTGTTTTTATTGATAATGACGCTAATCTCATGGCTTTAGCTGAATATCGATCAGGCGCGGCAGTCGGATATAAAAATGTTGTCTGCCTTACTTTAGGGACGGGAGTAGGCGCAGGTCTCATCCTGGAAGGAAAACTTTATCACGGCTCAACGTATGCTGCTGGAGAGATCGGGCATATGCCGCTCAATGAACACGGGCCGAAATGCAATTGCGGTGGTCAAGCCTGCCTGGAGGCGTATATCGGCAATAACAGGATCGCCGCAGAAGTGAAAAGATCATTTAAGAAAGATATTTCTCTGGAAAAGGTGAGCGAACTCGCCAGATCCGGGAACCGTAAAGCGTTGCAGGTATGGGTAAATATGGGGAAGTATTTGGGCCTGGCGCTTTCGAGTATCGTTAATCTCCTGAATCCTGATTGTATTGTCATAGGCGGAGGAGTCGCCGGCGCCGGGAAAGCGCTTTTTGATACGGTGCGTAAAACTGTCCGCGAACGCGCGATGAGCGTGCAGGCGAAAAATGTAAAAATAGTAAAGGCTTCGCTGGGGTACGATGCAGGAATGACGGGCGCCGCGTTTTTTGTGCAGGAGCGCTTATTACAGAGGTCACTATAATATAATGAAGATTTTTCTTGATACGGCTAATGTAAAAGAGATCAAAGAAGTGGCTGCCTTAGGGTTGGTGGATGGGGTAACGACTAATCCGTCGTTACTGGCGAAAGAAAACCGGCCCGCGAAGGAAGTTCTCAAAGAGATCTGCGCGGCGGTGGATGTGCCGGTAAGCGCTGAAGTGATCAGTTTAAATGCCGACGGCATGTTGGATGAGGCTTTTGAGCTTTCTAAGATCGCGAAGAATATCGTGATCAAGATCCCGCTGATCAAAGAAGGATTAAAGGCGGTTAAGGTTTTATCAGAAAAAAAGATTAAAACAAATGTAACGTTGTGTTTTTCTCCGTCTCAAGCGCTCTTAGTCGCCAAACTGGGCGCTGATTACGTTTCGCCTTTTATCGGCAGGTTTGACGATATCAGCCAGGCGGGCATAGAGCTGGTGCGGCAAATAAAACAAATATACGAAAATTATGAGTTCCGCACACAGATCATTGTGGCGTCCGTGCGAAACCCGATGCATGTGGTTGACGCGGCTTTGATCGGCGCGGATATTGTTACCGCGCCTTTTTCTGTTATAGAACAGCTTATTAAGCATCCGCTGACCGATATCGGAATACAAAGGTTTTTAGAGGACTATAAAAAAATCCCCAAAAAATAATGATACGTGCGCCTAAATTCATAAGCGTTGCTTTGGTGGTAGGGTCATTCGTGCTTTTGGCCGGTGTCACGCCCGGCCCTGCTTACGCGCAAAAAAGCGAGGATAAAAATATCCTTGAGCAACCGATCATCGTCAACGGCGATACGGTAGAATATTCCACTGATAATAAGGAGATCTCCGCGAGCGGTAATGTCCTTATTATGTATAAAGGCACTAAACTTACCTGCGATACGATCACCGTTAACACCCAGACTAAAGATGCCAAAGCCGCCGGCGGGGTCCGTATAGAAGATGAAAAAGGCGTGATCGAAGGCCAGGAGATCGCGTATAACTTTAACACCAAGACCGGGGTTATACTCGAAGGCGAATTCAGGTCTGCTCCTTATTTCGGCAGCGCTTCGAGTATTGAACGCTTGAATGATTCCGCTTTTGAAGCGATTGACGGCTATGCCTCCACCTGCAGCTTCAGTAAACCGCATTACCGCTTCCAGGCGAAGCAAATTAAAGTTTATCCCGGAGATAGGATCAAGGCAAAAGGAGTTAAGTTCTATGTGGGCAGAATGCCGTTCTTATACCTGCCGTACTATTCCCACAGCCTTAAGGATCCCATTTACCATGTGGAATTCTCTCCCGGGAAAAGCGGGGCATGGGGGCCGTATCTTTTAAGCGCCTGGAGAGCTGACCTGACCGATTCAATAAAGGGGCGGGTTTACCTGGATTATCGCAATAAACTGGGTACCGCTACCGGTTTCGGCGCGAATTATAAAACCGCCCGGTTCGGCAATGGTGATTTTAAGTTCTATTATACAGACGAGAAGCCCAAGACCCTTTCTACGGAGCCGAATGAGTTTCAACGGTATCTCGTGCGCTTGAGGCATAAATGGGACATTGATCCGCGCACGAAAGCTACCGTGGAGTATTATAAGATCAGGGACGCGAAACGCTCCATTGAGCCGGGTGCGAATTTCCTTAAAGACTATTTTTACCGTGAATATGAGCAGGATGCCCAGCCGTTGACGTATGCTTTAGTAACGCATGCTTTTGATTATTCAAATCTTAACCTGCTGGTCCAGAAACGCACAAACCATTGGTTCTCTCAGACCGATAAGCTGCCGGAGCTGACCTATAATTTACCTGATTACCAGATAGGCGAGAGCCCGTTTTATTTCAAGAACATTTCTTCATTCTCCAATCTTGAGAAAAAAAGCGAGGCATTAGCTGATTTAGACGACCTTGTTACCAGGTTCGACACCTATAATCAATTTTCTTTGCCTTTTAAGGCTTCGATCTTCGCGCTTACGCCTTATACAGGCCTGCGGGAGACCTATTATTCTCAAAATAAAGAAGGTAATACCGTTGATCCGCGGACCGTGTT
>CAZPNW010000140.1:0-4530 GCA_964588175.1 uncultured Planctomycetales bacterium | reverse complement strand
CGCAAATGGAGCTGGCGGGAATTAAGCTGGACCTGGGTGTCTTGAGCGAGCTTTCTGTTGAGATAGAAAAACGGCTTATCCGGTTAATCGAAGATATTTATGCCGCCGGCGGCAGCCAGTTCAATATTAATTCTCCGAAGCAATTAAGAGAGGTTTTATTCGAAAAATTAAAGCTGCCGGTGATCAAAAAGACTAAAACAGGGGCGTCGACCGATGAAGAAGTCTTGCGGGCATTGGCTGCAACCCACCCTTTGCCGGCATTACTGCTTGAATACCGGCAATTAACGAAATTGAAGTCGACCTATATTGACGCTTTGCCGAATATGATCGATGCGCGTACCGGCAGGATCCATACGTCATTTAACCAGACCGGGACGGAAACCGGAAGGTTAAGTTCCAGTAATCCTAACCTCCAGAACATCCCGATCAAAACCGATATAGGTAAAAAGATCCGGCGTTCGGTCATCGCTTTGCGTCCTGATAGTTGCCTGGTATCGTGTGATTACTCGCAGGTTGAATTGCGTATTTTAGCACACCTTTCGCGGGATAAGCAGCTTATCTCAGCTTTCAATGCGGATAAAGATGTGCACCGTATTACCGCTGCTTTGATCAATGATAAAGATCAGTCTGAAGTTACTGAATCGATGCGGGATACCGCTAAACGGGTGAATTTCGGCATTATTTACGGTTTGAGTTCGTTTGGCCTTGCCCGGGACCTGTCGATTTCGCTCACCCAGGCGCAAGCCTTTATCGATGCTTATTTCCTCCGGTATCCGCAGGTGAAAGAGTATATTCAAGAACAGATCGTTTTCACCCGAAAGAATGGTTTTGTGACTACTCTTTCCGGCAGGAGACGGTATATCCCGGAGATAAATAATAAGAATCAGGGAATACGCCAATTTGCCGAGCGTCAGGCGGTCAATACCCCGATACAAGGTTCAGCCAGCGACTTGATCAAATTGGCGATGGTCAATATACAGGCAGTATTGTCGCAGGAGAGGTTACCGGTTACGATGATGATGCAGATACATGATGAATTAGTGTTTGATATCCCTGAAAAACAACTGCGGGAATGCGTGGGTATCATTAAAGATAAAATGGAGCATGTTTTTGAATTGGCGGTACCGATAAAAGTGGATATTAAAACGGGCAAGAATTGGCTGGATATGCAGGAGTATTTGTAAAGGGAGGATCAAAATGAAAATAGCGATATGCGCAAGTGAGGTTGTGCCGTTTGCGAAAACAGGGGGGTTAGCTGATGTCGCGGGCGCTTTACCGCAGGCATTAGAGGCGGCGGGGCAGGAAGTTATCGTTATTATGCCCGGGTATAAAACAATACGGAAGCTTAAGAACATAAAAATAACTAAGGCAAAAAACGGTATTGCGTATTCAATAATCGGTAAGAATGTTTTAGTTTATTTCGTGGAAAATGAGCAATATTTTAACCGTGACGGCCTTTATGGCGATAAGGCCGGCGACTATCCGGATAATCTTGATAGGTTCTCATATTTTTCCCGCCGGGCGATCGGTTTATTAAAAGAGGTCAATTTTAAGGCGGATATTATCCATTGCCATGATTGGCAGTCGGCGCTGATCCCGGTGTATCTTAAGAATTTGTACGCCAATGACCCGTTTTACAAGTCAGCTAAGACGATATTGACGATCCATAATATGGGTTACCAGGGGCTTTTTGTTAAAGATGAGTTCCCAAAATTAGGCCTGAATTGGGGCCTCTTTAATATGGAGATGCTGGAGTTTTTTGATAAAGTAAATATTTTGAAAGGCGGCATTGTATCTTCTGATTTCGTGACGACCGTAAGCCCGACCTATAGTAAAGAGATCCGTACCAAAGAATTCGGTTTCGGCCTTGAGGGCGTATTATCGAAACGGGGGGATGCGGTGCTGGGGATCTTAAACGGGCTTGATTATGATATCTGGAATCCTGAAAAAGATAAGGCTCTTAAGGCAACCTACGCAATCGACTCTATCGAGAGAAAGTGTGAAAATAAAAAAGATTTACAGGGGGTTTGTAAGCTTCCCGTTAAGGATGATGTGCCTCTGGTGGGCATTGTTTCGCGCCTTGCTGAGCAAAAAGGGTTTGATATTCTGGCGCAGGCGATCGATAAGATCTGTAAGATGAAACTTCAGCTGGTGATCCTGGGGACCGGCGATCTGAAATATCATCAGGTCCTGGAAGCGATGGTGAAGAAATATCCCAAGGTCATTTCGTTGCAATTAAAGTTTGATGATACGCTCGCGCATAAAATATACGCCGGCTCAGACATTTTCCTGATGCCGTCAAAATATGAACCCTGCGGCCTGGGGCAGTTGATCAGCCTGCGTTATGGGACGATCCCCCTTGTGTTTAAGACCGGCGGCCTGGCAGACACGGTTACGCCGGGGAACGGTTTTATTTTTGATGAATACAGCCCGGAAGCATTGGTCGCGACGATCAAGAAGGCAACTGCCGCGTTTAAACTTAAGAAGCAGTGGCGTGCGCTTATTGAGACGGCGATGCGCGCTCAGTTTGCCTGGGAGAATTCGGCGAAGAAATATGTCCAGTTATACAAAAAGGCATGCTCTTGTGCCTGAGATGAGATCCGCCTCAGCGCGCGATAATCAGAGAAATCCGCATAAAAGGATCGTTGTCGGGCTCACGGGCAGTTTCGGCAGCGGTAAAAGCAGCGTCGCTGGTATTTTCGCCAGCCGCGGAGCACACGTTATTGACGCCGATAAGATCGCGCATTCTTTGATCCGTCCATCCTCATCAGTCTACCGGAGAATAATCCGGGTTTTCGGGGAAGGTATCCTTAATAATGATCTGACGATCGACCGCGGGAAACTGGGGAAAATCGTTTTTAACGATAAGGCGCGCCTGGTTCGCCTGAACAGGATCATTCAGCCTGAAATCATCCGTATGATCAAGGCGGGGATCAGGGCGCATACATCCGGGATCATCGTTTTAGACGCGCCATTATTGGTGGAAGCAGGTTTGACAAAACTCGTGGATACGCTGATCGTTGTAAACATAAGCCCTGATAAGCAGATCTCCCGTATCATGAAAAAAACGGGTCTCTTGCAATCGGAGATCAAAAAAAGGATTGCATGCCAAATCCCGCTTGCGGAAAAGATCCCGAGAGCGGATTTTGTAATAGATAACGATCAAACAAAGAGCAGCATGAGGCGGCAGGCGCTGGAGGTTTTCGGCGCGTTAAGCGCCCGCTTGGCAATAAGCAAAAGAGTACCTCGGTACTGTAAAGAACAAGGGAGGAAGTAGTGGATAAGCTGGACATCGGAAACTTGAAGGATATGAAAATCGTGGAATTAAGTAAGCTTGCCCGGGAGATGAATGTCAATGGTATAAGCGGTTTGAAGAAGCAGGATCTGATCTTTAAGCTGCTGCAGGCTCAGGCGGAAAAAGAAGGACTTATGTTCGGGGAAGGTATCTTGGAGATCCTTCCTGAAGGATTCGGTTTCTTGCGCAGCCCGAATTATAATTATTTGCCCTGCCCGGATGATATTTATATTTCTCCGTCGCAAATACGTAAGTTCGACCTGCGTACCGGGGACACGGTCAGCGGCCAGATACGCCCTCCGAAAGAAGGAGAGAAGTATTTCGCCCTGCTGAAGGTTGAAGCGGTCAATTTTGAGAAGCCGGAAGATACGAAAGAAAAGATACTTTTTGACAATTTAACACCGATCTATCCCCATCAGCGGTTTATTTTGGAGACAAAGCCGGAAGAGATATCCACGCGTGTCATGAGCCTTTTGACCCCGTTGGGCAAAGGCCAGCGCGGATTGATCGTCGCGCAGCCGTATAGCGGCAAAACCGTGCTCCTGCAGAAGCTGGCGAATGCGATCATGAATAATAATCCGGATGTGATCTTGATCGTTTTATTGATCGATGAACGCCCTGAGGAAGTCACCGATATGCAGCGCAATGTCCGGGGAGAAGTTATTTCTTCTACCTTTGATGAGCCGCCGGAGCGGCATATCCAGGTCGCTGAGATCGTCTTGGAAAAAGCCAAACGGCTGACAGAGCATAAACGCGATGTCGTGATACTCCTGGATAGTATTACCCGCCTTGCGCGTGCTTATAATGCGGTTGTGCCGCACAGCGGTAAAGTCCTTTCAGGCGGTATTGACGCAAACGCTTTGCAAAAACCAAAGCGCTTTTTCGGAGCGGCACGTGCTATTGATGAAGGAGGAAGCCTGACCATTATCGCTACCGCCCTTGTTGATACCGGCAGCCGTATGGATGAAGTAATTTTCGAAGAATTCAAGGGAACCGGTAATATGGAATTGCAGCTTGACCGGAACCTCTTTCAGCGCAGGATCTATCCCGCTATCGATATTAAACGTTCCAATACGCGCCATGAAGAATTACTCTTACGGCCGGATGAATTACAGCGGGTCTGGATATTACGAAAAGTCTTGAATGATCTGAATAACGTTGAGGCAATGGAATTGTTGATCGAAAAACTTGCTA
Source organism: uncultured Planctomycetales bacterium (assembly GCA_964588175.1). GTDB lineage: Bacteria > Omnitrophota > Gorgyraeia > Gygaellales > Profunditerraquicolaceae > JBAZTA01. The sequence goes on along the minus strand of CAZPNW010000140.1, from coordinate 41 downwards.
AGACCAAGAATAACGATGAGTTTTTGAATAGTATGAACCAA
>CAZPNW010000139.1:0-7829 GCA_964588175.1 uncultured Planctomycetales bacterium | reverse complement strand
ATTAATTCCAACGCTTCTTTTTCACCGTGGCTTCTGATAATACCATAACCAAGGATAGCCATAACCTGCTGTTTTGAATTAATGGCTTTGGCTATAGTATCTGCCGCCGCGTTAATTTGCCCGGATTGAGCAAGGACCGGTTTAATATTCACTTTTATTTCCCGGAAATTATTCACCTTCATGATCGTCACATCCTTAGGCACGTGAATGTGCACCGGGCCGGGACGCCCTTCAAAGGCAAGGTTGATCGCCTCTTCCAGGATATCGCAGGTAGAATCAGGGTCTTCGATGATCCAAGACTTCTTTGTAGTAGCGGCAAACATCTTCGGGGAATCAGGAGTCCTGCTTAAACCTGTGGATTCATTAAGGGCTCCTTTACCGCGGTCGCGGGATGAGGTATATCCGGAGATCCCTAAAACAGGCAAGGAATCAGAAAAAGCAACTGCCAGGCCTGAAAAAAGGTTGAATTCTCCCGGGCCGCCGGTTGCAAAACAAACCCCCAGTTTATCGGAGAACATGGAGTATCCGCAAGCCATAAAAGAAGCTGCCTGTTCATTACGGATGATCACCGTCTTAATTTTGTCGGACCGCTTTAAAGCCAAGAGCATTGAACCGTTTACCTGTCCGGAACCTCCAAAGACGTGATCAACTCCTACTATTTCAAGTGTTTTGACGATCGCTTCATTAACATCCATGGATCCCCCTCATGTCTATTTTTGTTGATTAAACTTCCCGACTGCTAATTTGGGCGGCCTTTTGGAAAAGAGTATGCCGTCGCAGGCCGCGTTATCAAGGGTATATCCGTCAAAGAACAGATAAATCCGGTCTTTCGGTACTTTGGAAACTTCTGAAAAAATGGTAATGTATTTGTCGGCGAGTATTTCTTTTTGTTCGTCGGTAAGCTCTAATGAGTGGACAATAATAGCAGGCATATTCACCCCCTATTTATAAAAACTTTTCGTTACGCTATTGAGTGCGTAGGGTATAGCGGATAGCGTTGGATCAAACTATGCGCTATACCCTACGCGCTAAACAATAATTACTTATTTAAGCGTTGCTAAGACTTCAACTATCTTTTTGCCATACGCGATGGAAGATTCAACAGATGTCCCGGTCACAAACGGCCAATCGAAAGCGACTTCAGGATGTTCGCGGTTTGCCTTAGCATTAGCGATACACTGCCCGTTGGGGCCTACAGCATCTCTCACCAAAGGCTCAAGCGGCCAGAGAAAACCCGGAGTATGCACGTCAGTGCCTTTGTTATCAGGAGTTGCGCCGTAAAGATCATAGGTAAAATCCCAGTCCGGGCCGTAGAAATCCCAGGCAGCAGGATGCGCGGTGATCTTCTTACCATAGATCACGCTTCTCTCCTGGTTCTTTGAATCGCGGCAGAATACCAGCGCGGAAACAGAATAGCAAAGAGCGCCGACCAGTTTATTGGAAGCCAAGGCATCCTTGACCAATTTATGCAGGTTATAGTTATTGCACATATCGATCATTGCCCCAAGGCCGCCGGTAAGCACGAGCGCGTCATAATCAGCCATCTTAGCATCTTTCAACTTAATGGGTTTTGCCCACTCATTTCCGTCGGTCAACTCTTTGATCCTTTTGCAGACATCAGGCGGATTAGTCTTAAAATTAATGATCGGATCAACAAAATCCGGATTGCAGCTGACTGCTAAAGGCAATGGTTTCTTGCCGAGAGGTGTGGTCAGTGTCAGGTCATGGCCTGCTGCCTTAATAATATCCCAGGGCGCCTGAAGCTCTTCACCCCATGTTCCATAATTTGTCGCTACGATCAATACTTTCTTTTTCCCCATTTCTCTCCTCCTTGATTTGCCCGCATTGTGCGGGTTATTTCTTCAGCCAGGGAAAATCCATTTTTACCGGGCTGAACACATCGATCGCCTCTGTCTTTCCCACTGCTACAAACTCATGCAAAACATTCGCCGGGATGAAATAGGCATCCCCCGCTTTAAGCCTGGCAGTTTCCTCACCGATGATCATCTTGAAACCGCCCTTAATTACATATCCGAACTGCTCCTGCGAATGCTTATGCATTTTTACTACACTCTTATCAGCCATATCCCAGTGCTGAGCGTTCATTTTCTTGCCTTCACCAAGATACTGGCGGATTACCCCTGCTCCCATATCATTTTTCTTGATCTTTTTACGAAAACAGAACATACTGCCTCCAATCTTGAACACTCAATGTTACTTACCCAATAGCTCAATAATCTTCTTTGCGAAAAGATTACAATGGCCGCCGCTCCTGGCAGTGACTAAATCCCCATCCACCACCACATCTTCGTTGACATAGACCGCGCCCATATTCTTGGCGTCACCCAAAAGATTATTGTGCACCACTACTTTTCTGCCGCGCACCAATTCAGGGACCGGCGCCAGGAGCCACATCCCATGGCAGATAACACCTTTGATAATATTCTTCTCGGCAAAGGCGCGCTTTAAGAACTCAACTGCTGGAGCGATCCTTTTAACATCATCGGTGTACCTCAAGCGGTCAGCCACCATACCCGCAGGCACAATAATAGCAGAATAACTCATTAACGTATCATCATCCATATTCTCAAAGCTTTCGCGGCATTCAAAAGGAAGGTGATATTCATGGCCCTGGAAGGTCAAAGATTGCTGGCCCCAAAGCCTGGTCAAGAAATGCAGGTCTATTCCCTCTTCAGCGAAGCGCAACTTATAATACCAGATCTCCGGCTCATAATAATCACCTTCGATCAAAACACCGATCTTTTTCCCTTTTAGCATGGCTTTTGTAGCCCCTTTCTATTTACCTTTGTAACGCAGCGCTAACATGGTAATATCATCCGATTGCGGCGCCCCGTCGGTGAAAACCCGTATTTCTCCCCGGATCTTCCCTATGATATCTTTTATCCCCTGGTCCTTATATCTGGTCAGGTCTTCTTTAAGCCGAGCTTCAGAGAACATCTGATGGGCCTGGTTCATCGCCTCAGTGACCCCGTCGGTATAAAGAAAGATCATATCCCCGGGCTCAAGCTTCAGCCCCCGCTGTTCGCATTTGGTATTTTCCATGACACCGACCACAAACCCTGAAAGGACACTGACATAATCAAAACAACCGCTGTGATCGCAAACCAGCGGCGGGTTATGCCCGGCATTACAAAATTTTAATTCTCCCGTATCGATATCCAGGATAACGCAGAATACCGTAACGAACTGGCAGGTCTGATTATCAGGGGCAATGATATTATTCACACGGTTGAGGATCTCATCCGTCGGCAGGCCGCGCTTGGCCTCATTTTTTATCAATGTCTTGGAAATCGCCATAAAGAGCGCCGCGGGGACCCCCTTACCGGAAACATCCCCGATCACAAAACAGAGCCTGCGGTCGTCGACAAAAAAGAAATCATAGAAATCACCGCCTACTTCCTTAGCGGGGTCCATCATGGCAAAGATCTCGAATTCTTTCCTCTCGGGGAAAACACTCGGCAGCATACTGGACTGGATCTCCTGGGCAATGCGCAATTCGCTTTCAATACGCTCCCTGGCCTCGGTCTCCGCCTTTAAATTCTCGATAAAACGCTTGATGCTCATCTGGATCAATTCGATCGCCAGAGCCGGGTCCTTGCCGAAAAGTTTTATGACCTCATCCCTGCCCATGGTATAGCTCTCAACATCCTCTTCGCATACCGCGGAGGCGATCCTCTTCTTAAAGGGAGAAAAGATCCCCATTTCCCCGATCACGTCGCCGTCTTTAATGATCTTATTGATCTCCACTAACCGTATCGCGCCCTTTTTTATATAGAACATCCTGTCAGCCGTATCCTGCGCCTTAAAAATAACCTCGCCTTTTTTGAAAAGCTCCTGTTTCATGAAAGCGATCGGCCAGCGGAAACAAGAGCCGCATTCTTCTATGACCTTTTCTCTTTTAACCGTTTCACAACATTTCGGGACCTTAGTTTTTACAAGCGTCAGGATGTTACGCTCTTTGTCTCTCTTATACCTGACCTCATCCATGATCTTACGTATCATGAATATCCCCAGGCCGCCTACTTTACGTTCTTCTATGGGCGCTAAGATATCAGGCTCAGGAAGCGCAAGCGGGTCAAAGGGGATCCCGGAATCAATGATCTCTATTTCCATGCACGTTTCTTTGTTAGTGATTATTATTTCCAGGTCACCGCTGCCTTGAGGATAGGCGTAATTGATGACATTGACTAAGGCCTCTTCAGCTGCCAACTGTATCTTATTGACATGCTCGGGGTCAAATTCATGGCGGCAAGACGCTTCCCTGATAAAGGAAAACATCTTTTCCAGATTTTCCAATTTTGCCTGAATGATCAAACGTTCCATTTTGATTTATTCGCTATAGGTATCCTGAAGGGTCATAAAGTTAGCCAAACCGCTCATCTTGATCACGCTCAAGATAGCTTCCTGGGCGCCGATGAGAAAAATGTGCGCGTCTACGCCGATCTTCTGCTTGGCGAAAATGATCACCCGCAGGCCGGCACTCGATATATATTCCAGATCTTTAGCTAAAAATACGAGCTTCGCGATCGACTGTCCGCTGAATTTCTTTAATTCCCCCTGCAGGCCTTCGGCATTCGTAGCGTCGAGGCGCCCGGACAATTCCACCTTAACCACATCATCTTTAAGAGATACTACATATTTTGAATCCATCGATTATGTCTCCTTTCGACAAAGCGTGTGTTTATTTTTTATCTTTGCCCACTAATATAACCACTGAGCGCGGGCCTACTAAGAATTCCGATTGATTCTGCAGCTTAACTTCCTTACCGACATCCCAGATATCGTACGGGCGTGCTGCATCGGTATTGGCAAACACATGCCAGTACATCCGATCATGCAGCTTAGGCAGCTCGAAACCGTGCATCTGCCAATGCATATTCATCGCCACATAGATAGAATTGTCTTTTATCGTTCCTCCCTTGGCATGCCTGCCGCACAGCATGAACGCCAGCATCCTGCAATCTTGCGACCAATCGACATCCCAGGCTTTTTGCCCATGCCAGGTAATATCGGCATAGCCGCTGCCGACATAATCCCTGTTCTGAAAATGATTTCGGCTCCTTAAGACAGGATGGGCCCGGCGAAAAGCGATCATTTTACTGAAAAAATTAAAAAGCTCCCGGTTATTATCTAAAAGCTTCCAATCGATCCAGGAGATCTCATTATCCTGGCAATAGGAATTATTATTGCCCCACTGGGTATTTGCCATTTCATCTCCGGCAAGGATCATCGGAGTCCCCTGGCTGACCAAAAGCATGGCTACCGCGTTCTTCATCTGCTTCAGGCGCAAACGATTAATCTCAGGGTCATTGGTTTCCCCCTCCCATCCGCAGTTCCAGCTGTAATTATCGTTTGAGCCGTCGCTGTTATTCTCGCCGTTGGCCTCGTTATGTTTTCCGTCGTATGAGACCATATCTTTCAGGGTAAATCCGTCATGCGCGGTGATAAAATTTATGGACGCGCAGGCACCCCTGCCCTCCCACTGGTACAAGTCAGGGGACCCCTGCAGCCTTTGCGCCATGGCACCGAGCATCTGTGGCTCGCCTTTAAGGAATTTCCTCAGGTCATCCCGGTATTTCCCGTTCCATTCAGCCCAGCGGCCCCAGGCAGGAAAAGAACCGACCTGATACAGCCCGCCGGCATCCCAGGCCTCGGCAATGAGCTTACATTTACCCAGGACCGGGTCAAAGGCAAGTGTTTCCAAAAGCGGAGGGCTATGCATCGGAGCGCCGTTCTGATCGCGCCCCAGTATCGATGCAAGGTCAAAACGAAAACCGTCGATATGGTAATCTGCCGCCCAATATCGCAGGCAGTCAAGTATCATATTGCGCACAATAGGATTATTGCAATTTAACGTATTACCGCAGCCGCTGAAATTAAAATAATACCCGTCGGGAGTCAAGAGATAATAGATCTTATTATCGATACCGCGGTATGAAATATACGGCCCTTTTTCGTTTCCTTCGGCGGTATGGTTAAAAACCACATCCAGGATGACTTCAATGCCGTTCTTATGCAGCTCCCTGATCAATGTCTTACATTCATCAACCTGCATCCCGAATTTCCCGGTCGCGGCAAACCCCGCTTTGGGAGCGAAAAAACCGACATTACTATATCCCCAGTAATTCATCAGCATCTTACCGGTCGTCGGAGATTTCCGCGAATTCTCGAATTCATCAAATTCGTGGATCGGCATAAGCTCCACGCAATTAACGCCAAGCTCTTTAAGGTAAGCGATCTTCTCGCGGATGCCGGAAAAAGTACCGGGATGTTTTACCCCGGAAGAAGGATGCTGGCTGAAGCCGCGCACATGCATTTCATAGATGATCAAGTCTTCGATCGAAATTTCCAAGGGATGGTCATTCTCCCAGTCAAAATCATCAAAACAGATACGCGCGCGGTGCTGGTACATATCGTTCCAATCAGGCGTCTGGCCCCAGACATCCCTGCCCCCGATGGATTTGGCATAGGGGTCCATCAGGACTTTAGTCTTATCAAAACGGTTGCCTTCGCGCGGCTCAAATGGCCCGTCCATATAAAAACCATATTCAAGATTATCGTAATCAAGATCAAAAACAACCATGGTAAAAACATTACCGATCTTAAATTCATCCTTAAAAGGGATCACGCAAAAAGGCTTAGGCTCATGCTTGTTAAAAAGCACCAGTTTACAGGAAACAGCGGACCGGGAATAGACTGAAAAATTAACCCCTCCGGGAACTATTGTGGCGCCAAAAGGAAGAGGTTTGCCGACGCGTAAACGGAATTTTCCGCAATCACAGACATGAGTAGGATGCAGGTCAACTCTGAACATCAGGCCTCCTTTTCCAGCGCCTTTAATGCCGCGGGAATACTGTCAAAAGTCCTAAAGAAATTGCTAAACCCCGTCATCTCCATGACATCCTTGATCTCATCACAGAGGCCGCTTAAAAGCAGAACGCCTCCCTGCGTAGAAAGCTGTTTTGCCGCCATTAATAACAGCCGCAATCCCGCGCTGGAAATATAACCGCAGTCTTTAAGATCGATCAACATGGACATTTTTGAAGTAAGAATGGGAAGGATCTTTTCCTGCGCGTCATTCACCGTATTACCGTCAAGGCTGCCGGATATTTTTATGATCGTTGCTCCGTCTTGAGTAGTCGTCTTTATTTCCATACCATCACCCTCCTCATAGCTATTGCACAGGAACAAGCCTTACCTTGATCTTCGGCCGGTAATTCAAGTTCGGTAATGAAACAGTTAGTTTCTCAGCATCGAAGTTCTTCCAGGGATTATTATCCACCCAGACTTCCTGGATACGCACACTTCCCGGAGGCAGGATATCCGGCTGGACCCTCAGGACATCTCCCGGGAACCCATGCGGCAAAGGTTTAAAATAAAGCTCAAGCGGCTGTTTGGTATACAAAAGGTTTTCATAGACCTGCGACAAATAGGCCAATTCCACCGAATGATACGCGCTCATCGAGTGGCTGCCCTTTAAGCGCTCAGTCCCCAGCAAGAAAGGCAATCCGTTATTCAACACATTAAAATATACCGCGCCGTCATCATGATCCAGGTAAAAAGCATTGTAAAAAGCCGCGGACTCACGCGCAAGCCTGAGATACTCCTTGTCCTTAAGGATCCCGTAGAGGATCGCGTATGCCAGGATCGCCTGCTCCTGCTGCCACCATGCCTTACGGTCGTGCCAGACAAAACGATGGCATTCTTCACCCGGCTGTAATGCCCGCTCCATAACGTCATACCAGCCGCTGCGCTGCAGGTCCATTCCGAATTTCGGCATGATCTCGGCGATCTTTTTGGCGAACTTC
>CAZPNW010000138.1:0-5986 GCA_964588175.1 uncultured Planctomycetales bacterium | reverse complement strand
CCGAAGGATCAGCGTCTTCACCGAGACCAACGGACGCTATAACGCCCAAACCGCCTTCATGAGAAACCGCAGAAGCCAAACCGGATGAGGAAACTCTCACCCCCATACCACCCTGAACAATGGGGATCTCGATGCGTATATCTCCGATATCAAAATCCTTGAATTCATTATTCATCGGCGCGCTACCCCACAATCTTTATATTGATAGCCCGCGGGCCCTTAGGGGATTGCTCAACCTCGAACTCTACCTGCTGCTCTTCGTTCAACGCATCAAACTTTACCTCGACCAAACTGGATTGATGAAAAAAGATCTCTCTGCCGTCATTATCGTTTATAAAACCAAATCCGCGGTCACGTGCAAGTTTCTTGATTTTACCTGTGTGCATTTACATCCTCCTCATGATAATTATTAACTACAAATAAAAAAAACCGTAAAGGTTAGTAGTCGTGCCCCTTTACGGCCAATAGATTTTCTAATCTTCTTTTCATAACAAACATATTATATCATACTCCCGGCATTTTACAATTATTACTTATATTTATTTTTCCGGCGTCCCGCCCGCTTTCCGGATATCGGATCAGTTAAAATGCGCCTATGCTTTTTCTTCACCCTTCTTTAAGATCTCATTGCATTTCAAGCAAACGATCGACCTGACAAATCTTTCCTTTGTCTCCTTAAAAAATGTTACCAAATAATTATGCTGGAATTTGACTCCGCATCTCTTACAGCTGTTCATAATACTCTCCCTTTTTGGTGGTCGTTTTAAAACTTCTTGAATAAATAAATCACTATAGGAATAGCCTGAGGACCAAAAACATATTCAGGCTGGGAATATTTCTTTATTGCTACAAAGAGAGCATTGGTCCAATAATGTGTTCCCGGAATTACTATTACTCCTTCATGCGGGCTTACCGTGAAAAGATTCTACACGAGAGCATTTTCCTGATGGGACTTTTAAGGAGAGCAACAAGAGTGAACAATACAACATGTATAGTATACCATTATAATTGAATTAAAACACTATTATTTCTTTAAAGAGGTGATCCGGCGAGAGGCTGGGTGCTTCACAATCCGCTTCAACGCTTGCTGAAGCAAACTCTTACCCGGCTCTTTACGATGCCAGGGGGAGGCACCCGATGGATGCGGCAAAGGGATGAGATCAAAAGTATTATCCTGGCGCGTTACCGAGAACTTTTTACCGATGATCCGGTCAAGTTTTTCTAAAGGAATGAACTGCGCAATCGCCAACTTGCCGACAGGAACGACTAATGCCGGTTTGAGTATCTTTAATTCACGATCAAGCCAGGCGCTGCAAAGCAACACCTCATCCGGCGACGGCACACGGTCACCGCCTTGGGGATTCTTCCCGGGGAAGCACCGGCACACCGCGGCCATATAAATGGAGGCGCGGAATTTTTCTTCGCTCATGCCCGCGGCCTCAAAGAACCAGCGAAAAAGAGTTTTCCCCGCGGTCCAGGCAAACGGCCGCCCCAGCTTCGGCTCCTTATCACCCGGAGCCTGGCCTACCAGAAGGATTTTACTCACCACTGCTCCGCCGCTGACTGCCGGCGGATGCATCCGCGGGCACAACCGGCATTGCCGCAATTCCCGGACGTGAGCGGAGAGTTTTCCGGCAACAGTCGTATCATTTAATAGAGACACTCGCTTATACAACCTTACCCCTTTCCCATAAAGAAAAAGGCGCCGATATATTCAACGCCTTTGAATTAATAAATAAAAATTATCCTCGTTTTATTCAATTGGAAATATCCTGCAATAATTCCCCTTGCATGAGTATCTTTGAGCGCCTTGATCGTATACCCTTTGCGCACCGGGAGAACATACGCACAGACAAAAACTAATTTGTATACTTTACGTCGTCAATATAGAATATAACCGGATTCGGTATGGACGGATTGTCCAGGCCTCCAATAGTGAAGTTCCAAAAACAATTAATGGAACTTAAATTATTGCCGGTTAAGTCTATTGTATAAGTAGTCCAGGCGGTGCTCAAAGTAACCGGGATACCCGGTAAATCTTTTACCGTCGTATCGGCGCTATAATCAAGCCCCATACGAAAGTATATTTTTACTCCGGCTACCGCTGACCTGACTTTAAAAGTCAGTTTGGTATTACCGGTAAGACTTATGCCAGGGCCCCACAGCCCATTATACACATTAAATACCCATATATAACCTTCTTTGGTCTTATCATACGTAAATTTCGTACAGGTAGTTCCCTGTGCTGGGCTGGTGGCATTAGCTGCATCTATACTGATACTGGTAGTCGTCTGGCCGTTAGGTCCATCGAAAGCAAACCCATGGCTCCACGCGCTATCTGAATATACTATATAAGGGACATTCCCGGGGCCGGCGATCTGGATCTTGATCCCATCGCTTCTCGCGGAATAGCTGCCATAACTACCGGCGCCATTAACGGCTCTTACTCTCGCATAATACGTCAGGCCATCGGTACAGCCGGCGATCGATTGAGTCAAGACATTGCCGGCCAATTGATTAAAAACGAGGTTCGCAAACGAAGTATCGGTAGCAACCTGCAGCCAATAACCCGAGATCCCGCTTTCCGGATCAGACGCCGTGCCTTGCGTCCAGTTGAATGCGATCGTGGTAGAAACAGAGATTACCCCGCTGTCAAGCGGTGTCGACGCAACTCCCACAGGGGCAGTCGTATCTACCTTGATCCCGTCACTTACTCCTGAGTAAACGCCATAAAGGCCTTCCCCGTTTTTCGCTCTCACTCGCGCGTAATAGGTGTTCCCCTTGAGCGCGTTCACTATGGTTTTCGTCAACACATTACCCACATCGCCGTTAAAAACCAGCGTGGCAAAAGTAGGGATAGTACTCACCTGCAAATAATATCCGGCGATCCCCGTTTCCACATCAGCCGCAGTCCCCTTGGTCCAATTAAAAGTCAGTGACGTACTATTAGTATAGGTGCCTGCGTCAAGAGGAACGCTCGGTGAACCTTTAGGCGGCGTCGTGTCTTGAGCCTGGACAATGATACCGTCGCTTGCTCCGGAATAACTGCCGTAAAGCCCCGCCCCATTCCTTGCCCTTACCCGGGCATAATAGGTTACGCCTTTAGTCGTCCCGGAGACCGGCTTTGAAAAAACATTGCCGACATATCCATTATAAAAAAGTGCAGTAAAATCAGGGTCAGTTGAAACCTGCAGCCAATAACCGGCAATCTCACTTTCGCTATCGAGCGCAGTTCCTTGCGTCCAGTTAAAGGTAAGGGTATAAGAATTAGCGACAGGGCCTTCATCAGCCGGGATTGAAGGCGTCCCTTCGGGAATAGTAGTATCGACGGTAATACCATCGCTTATCCCGGAGTAGCTCCCGTATAAACCTACCGCGTTCTTGGCTCTTACCCGCGCGTAATACGTCGAACCTTGCAAGCATCCGGCGGCCGTATAACTCAATACATTGCCTACGTTCTTATTACATATAAGGTCTGTAAACCCGGTATCCCTGGCGACCTGTAAATAATAGCCGGCGATGCCGGATTCCAAGTCGCTCGCTGTCCCTTGCGTCCAGTTAAAGGTTAACGATGTGCTGCCGCGATATTTGCCTTGATCGGCAGGTATAGATGGATTACCTGCGGGAGGGGTCACGTCACCATTATAGTCATATACTACTGTTATATCTTCGATTTGAGGCCGGACTGATTGATTCGTAGTAGCGAGTATTGTTCTGAACCTCAGGTCTGAGCTATATACAGGAAAAGTGAATTTTACTCCCGGAGTGACCTTATACCAGTTTATCCCTCCATTATTAGTCAGGTAAAAAGCAACACCCTGTCCGAACAATGAATAATCCTTGCCGAAAACATTCAGGGTAGAAGTTGTGCCGTCTGAAGTAAGCTCATTATAGGTCAGCGTTGCGGCAATAACCTTTTCACTCACTGTATCAATAGCCAAAGATTGTCCCCGGGTAGAACTTTTATATTCGGCCGCCTTGTTTACACAAATATCATTGCTGAACACCCGGGTACCGTCACGGGTACTATTGGCCATGACATTAGAAAAACCACTGGTATCATCCGACCACACTGCCCACAAACCGCTATAAGCGGCAGGAGAATTAGTAAACACCGGGCAAACCGCAGGAACGCCTTGAGCAGACATATCAGTATGGCTCAGCTCCACCCCGCCGCCGGCAAGTTTCAAATAATCGGAACCATCGATCTTTTGGCCTTTCACTCTCGTATCAGGGCCGTAATAAGAATCATATTTATCCAGCCATACCAAATATTTATAGTTTCCCGCGCCAACGCATATATTCGGCTCACTCTTATTGGTTACCGCTTGCCCATACTCGATACTGATATTCGTTAACATTTTGTAGGCATTCGGATTATATTTAGTATAATAAATACTGTTATCGGAACAAAATACCACGCACACATTGCCATAACTATCCGCCCCTATTCTTATTTTACTTCCTGCAGACACTATTACATCACTGGCCCAGTACTTGGCTCCGCTGCCCGGATTGATCTTGCATATATTCAAGCTGCCATTTACCCCGTAAGGAGTATCGCGATGAGACACATATACATAATCCCCATAAACAGCCACGCTTACATCCCGGGCGCTCATACTCCCGCTGTTCGCATTATTGGCTGGCAGGGGGCCCCATAATTTTGTCCCCGCGCTGTCAAATTTAGTAATATATGCCGTATAAGGGCTGATGCTCCCGCTATAAGCGGCATAGATGTTGCCGTAACTATTAGTTACCGCCAGATCGTATTCGTTCCAATTACCGGGTATACCGGCATCTACCTGTCTTCTCCATAATAAAATCCCCTGAGAATCATGTTTCTGTAGAAATACATTGCCTTGTTTGGCGGCGTAAAGGATATAGGTGTATCCGGCATAACATTTCACTTTAGGGGTTACTTCCACATTGAGCGGAGGCGTCTCTATCGCCACTTCATTCATTTTCGTATCCCCCCAAAGCCTGCTTCCCGAAGAAGAATATTTCGCCGCGTAAATATCCCTGACGCCATTACGCGTATCGAGCCAAACAATTACATAACTCTCACCATCAAGGGAAACGCTCGGATTACACTGTTTACTTAAAATCAACCCGGCTGCGGCAAGCGTATTAGTATCTTTATTCCAATCTGCCGTTGTATTGGCAGTATCGCGATAGGCCTTATCGATGAATCTCTCTACAACACTCTTGGTTTCTGTCGCTGCCATAAGCGGCCCCTCAAAAACCCACCCCGATAACACCATAACAACAGCTATCAGCATTCTACGATTATATGAGATCATCGCCTGCCTCCTTTTACATCAACCCACGACTCTTTAGCAAAAAACCCTTCCCGCTCAAGTGCAGGAACAAACTAAATTTACGGCGTAAATACCTTTTTGATCATTGCGTTACCGGAGGTATCCACCAGAACCTCGACCTCTACCGGGCTTTTGTTCCCCCGCATCTTTTCCTGAATAATCTCACCTTCGCCTTCCGGGACAAAATAACTCTCTATTCCATAATTAAGCTCTAGCTTTTGTTTATAACACGACCTGACACCGGCCTTGATATACACGCCGTTATCAGCAGCCGGCTTTTTAACGCTCACAGCTGTTGCTTCCCAAAATTTTTCCTGCGGCTCAACTTTTACGTACACCTTCCTGCCATATTCATAATACGGTTTTTCACTGGTTGTCTTCTTCAAGTCGATCGAACTTATTTTATACCGCAAAATAACATAATCCCCCCTTAAAAAATCCCGGGGGTCTACCGGAACAGTCTCTAAAAGCACTTGCCTGCCTGTCCGTATAATATGCTGTTTAGAGATGATCAGGCCCACTGCCACCGCGACCCATAAAAGACTCACGATAAAAAAGATCAGCTTTTTATTCATTCTGATTTCATCCTTTCTATAATCTTTTTTCTTTGCTGCTCCAAAGATGTCCCAAGAAACAAAATAAATAAGCCACCGAATATAAAAAAG
>CAZPNW010000137.1:0-7291 GCA_964588175.1 uncultured Planctomycetales bacterium | reverse complement strand
ATGATTTTATGATATAATTAATCCATGGCAAAAATATTTGCGGTGATAAAAAAAATCCTCTCCGTTACGCTCAAGATCATCCTGGGTATATTCCTTTTCTATTTATTCATCACGTTAGTCGTCATCCCGCTTGCTGTTCCCTGGGCTGCCAGGAGCCAGGGGACTAAATTACTGAAGCATCCTGTGCAAGTCCGTTCAGTGTCCTTTAACCCGTTTTTACTGCGTTTAAGTGTCAAGGGGTTGTCTGTTCTTGATAGCGACAAACAGGTCATGGCCGGGTTTGAAAAGTTTTCGGTTGATGTAAGTTTTCTGCGGTTGTTCAGGAAAGAGCTTCGCGTTGAATCTTTGGGCCTTGACGGTTTGGTGGTCAATACCGTGCTTTTGGCCGATGGGCGTATCAATCTGCTTGATCTGGTGCCGCCAGTGCCGTCTAAATCGCCTGTCGCGGAGAAAAAAGCCCCTGAAGAAAAAACCGTTGCAGTTTTAACGGCTGAGGCTAAACCGCTGCCGCTGGTGATCATTGATTCGATCGCCTGCAAACAGGGAACTATCGGCTTTGTTGACCGTAGCGTCGAACCTAATTTTAAGGCCTCACTCAGTAACATGGATATCCGGGTCACCGGGATCTCTACACAGCCTTCTGCTCAGGTAAAAGTCGTTTTTCAAGCTTCGCTGGATAAGAAAGGCACTATCGCTACTGAAATGTTGATCCGGCCTTTTGTGCAGCCGCTTCAGGTTGAAGTGATGTTTTCCCTGAATAATTATATGTTACAGGTTTTGACTCCTTATGTCGGTAAGTATACCGGCCACGCAGTAAAGGATGGCAAGTTAGACTTGAAAATGGATTACACGATCGCGGATAATCAGCTGAAAGCCGCTCACAAGCTCCTGGTCCAGCGTTTTAATTTCGGAGAAAAAGTCCCCAGTAAAGACGCGTTGAACCTGCCTTTTGGATTGGCAGTGGGGCTTTTAGAGGATCCCCAGGGGCGGATTAATATTTCTCTGCCGGTCACCGGAGACATGAGTGACCCGAAATTCGAATATTTTCATCTGATCGGCCAGGTGGTGAGGAACTTCTTTTTAAAGATCGTCACGAAGCCTTTGATGTTCTTAGTTTCACTCGCGGGTTCAGAGCCCGGTACCGAAGAGATGGGGACGGTGCGCTTTATACCGGGAAAAGCCGAGTTGTCAGCTGAAGATAAACAGCGGTTACAGGCCCTGGCCGCGGGATTCAAAGAGCGCCCGAGGTTGCTGTTGCAAATTAACGGCACCTATGACCCTCAGGCGGATTGGCAGGCAATACGCCGGGAAACGTTTCAGAATAAGTTCCTTGCGATGCGTAAGGAGTGGACCCGCTCGGACAGCCGTTTGATGCAGCAACTCTATGTTGAGTTTTTCGGGGTACGTTCTTATTGGGAACTGGAGAAGAAGTTTAAGCTCGCCTCAGGTAAGCTTGATGAAGAAAAGATTACCGCTGAAATGAAACGCCGGCTGATCGAAGATGCGCCTCAAGATCAAGCATCCCTGGATACTCTTGCTCAGGCGCGCGCGCAGCTGGCCTATGATTTTTTCATTACTGAAGGGATAGATAAAAAACGGGTGAGTATCGGTGCCAGCCGGCAGGCTCAAAGCAGTATGGGGCATGTCCCTATGGAGTTTACTCTTACTGTGTTTGATGATCTTGAAGATGTGCCTCAAGATAGTACCGGCCAAGATCACCGTTAGAGTTTTCTTTATCGAGCGGTGATCCGGTCACAGCATTACGAAAAATTCTTCCGATATTGTTCATGCAAAGAAATATTCCAGCCAAAATAAAAACTACTCTTAAAACAAAAATAATTCTGATCATATCGGGGATCTTTTTATTTCTTGTCCTCCTTGAAGCCGGGCTGCGCGCAGGCGGGGCTGTTTTGTCGTCTGTTCAGGAATACAGGAACCGGAAGAGCATAAAACAACGGGGGGTTTACCGTATCATGTGCTTGGGCGAGTCTACGACTGCACGGCAATACCCCCAACATCTTGAAAAGACCTTAAATCAGAGCAAGGCAGGAGTGCGTTTTAGCGTAATAGATAAGGGCAGTTCGGGAACGGTCACTTCAGTTATATTAAGCCGGGTAGAATCTTTCCTTGATGAGTATCATCCTGATCTGGTGGTTGCGATGATGGGTATCAATGACTACGGAGACCATATCCCTTATGAAGCAGCAACGGCTTCAAAAACAATGCTTTTATTTAAGTCCTTTAGGATCTATAAATTGTCAAAGTTACTTTGGCTGCATATTTTGGTTAAAGCCCATGAAACAGGGTTTTATAAAATAAACGGATATGATCATTCCTTTGAGCAAGATCAAGCTTATCTTACCGAGATCGACCTAAAAGACCTTTCCGCCGATTCAGTTTTAACCCGTGATTCTTTGAAGAAAGCCTTAGCAGTAAATCCGCAGGATGATGATGCATACGCTGGATTAGGAGAACTTTGCCGCATTCAAACGAGATTCCCTCAAGCTGAATCGTTGTTCAGGAAAGCCCTTGAGATAGATCGTAAAAACTACAAAGCCCACGTTGGATTAGGATTAATATATCAAAGCAGTGGCAAGTTCCCTCAGGCAGTGGAATCCTTTAAAGAAGCTATCGACATAAATCCTATAAATTATAGTGCATACGCTGGATTAGGGATTACTTATCGCTCACAAGAAAAGCTTTATTTGGCTGAAGAGTCGTTTAAGAAAGCAATCGCCGTCATCCCTGAATGTGATAATGCATACGTTGGACTGGGATGGATTTATTCGCTTCAACGCAAACCATTACAGGCTGAAGAGTCTTTAAAAAAAGCTTTAGCGATAAACCCCGGGAATTTCAATGCTTACGATAAGTTGGGAAAATTGTATTACTATCAAAGGCGATTTACACAAGCTCTAGAGGTATTCCATAAAGCCGAGGAATTAAAACCTGAAAACGACCGTGTACTAGGATCGATCGTATTATTGTACGAAAAAACAGGTAAACAGGAACTGGCAAAAGAATATGGGGAAAAATTAAATAAATTGAGGTCGAAATATTATAAACCGGTCACCGTTAACAATTATCGTAAACTTAAGGAGATCTTGGATAAAAGGGGGATACGATTGGTTTGCGTCCAGTATCCTATGCGCAGCATCAGCCCATTAAAGAAAGTGTTCGAAGAAGAAAGCAATGTCATTTTTGTAGATAATGAGGCCGTATTTAAAGAAATGGTGAAAAAGGTTGAGTTGAAAGAAATATTTTCTGATTTATTTGCCGGAGATTTTGGCCATTGCACAAGGAAAGGTAACCAGCTTTTGGCGGAAAATATAGCAAACGCGGTCTTAAAAGAAATATTTATAGAATAGTTCTCATTGGCCGGGTGATAGTATATTTATATCGGGGCTTGATTTTAGGATGCCGTTGATCTATTATATTTGGATCGGCCCCAAGTACGCTGGTTTAAAAAAACTTCGCGGTTACAATGCCTGGCAAATCGTGTTTAACTATCGATCGTGAGCGGGTGATATGAGCATAGTGAAATTTTCGTATTTATGGAGCGCGCGAAAAAGGCAGTGGGATAAAGCGGGATCTTTTGAGCGGTACCGCTGGCAGATGCTGCTTAATTCTTTGACGGGCGCTTATGAGAATATCGGGTTTTATCGCCGGTTATTTGACCGGCGGGGTATCAGTGTTAAGAAGATCAGGTGCATGGAGGATTTCAGGAAGATCCCCTTGTTAACAAAAGAGGCGGTGAAGCTGGAATTCGGCAAGAAGGCGATCTTCGACCGTAAATATCTTAAAACATGCGTTTCCCGGACAACTTCGGGGTCTTGCGGCTTTCCCTTAACCGTTTATTACGACCGCCGGAGTTATTTTCATTCAGAGGCGATTTACGCGCGGGCCTTATTTGAGCAGGGAGTCAGGCTTACGGACAGGATCGCTTATTTTTGGTATGAGCCTTTTAAAAAACGAGGGTTTTGGGAATATTGGGGTTTATTCAGGAAAAATGAGATCCTTTACACGCAGGATGAGCGCTCGCAGGTTGAGCAATTGATTAAATTGGACCCGACAGTGATCCACTGTTTTCCCAGTAATCTGTATGTGTTAGGCCAGATCCTTGGCACAAAGAAAGCCGCAATAAAACCCCGATTAATAATCACTCATGGGGAACTCCTGCAGGACTATATGAAAAAAGAAATTGAAAAGATGTTTAACGCTCCGGTCCTTGACCAATATGGTTCAAATGAGTTTAACCGTATGGCCTGGCAATGCCGGGAGTTCGGCAATTATCATATCGACGCTGATAATGTTTTAATTGAGTTCCTGGATGCCAATAATAACGAAGTAATGGAGGGAGAGCGAGGAAGGCTTGTTGTTACGCATTTGTTTAATCGTATGATGCCCCTCATACGCTATGAGATCGGCGATTACGCGGTGAAGTTGGAGGAGCCCTGCCCCTGCGGCAGAAATCTTCCGTTATTAGAGAAGTTAGAAGGCCGCCAGGATGATTTTATTTTCTTAAAAGGCAAGTTGATCAGCCCTCGTAAATTAGGAGGATCTTTAGAGCAGGTTAAATCTTTAAAGTGGTATCATTTTGTTCAATTGGGTGAGAATAAGTTTAAATTGGAGATCCTGCCGAATGGATCATTTAATGAGGATGAGCATTGCAGGTTACGTAAGATCCTTAAAAGTGTTTTAGCGCAGGATATTGAGCTTGAAATAAAGATCGCGGATAAATACGTAAGGACGAACACAGGGAAGATGCGCGCTATCGTATCTTATTACAAGGAGCCTGTTGCCTCCTGTCAAAACTGATGGTTAACGATATTGAATTATTCTATTTTTTAGCTTTGCTGCAGCGGGAAGGATGGGGCACGGCGTATGAGTATTGGGTAAAATCCCTGCTTTTAGAAAAAGTCCTTCCTGAACGCAAAGCGTTGACCCGCGTGCTGATCGCCGGTTTACCGGAAAAATACGGATTGAGTTTGGATTTTTTGCTCTTTTCGCAGCGCCGGTCGTCTCATTGCGTGATAGTTGACGACCGTTACGACCGGTTAGAGGAGCTGAAGGGATTATGCCGGGAACTGGTAAAATTAAAGCTCTTAAAGCAAGGTTCTTTTGATTTTAGGGTATCGCACGGCAGGTATTTAATGGAAGGCCTCAGCTTTGATCAACCGTTTGACCTGGCGCTGAGTTGTGAATCAATACAGCGCTTTACAGGTGAAATTCAGCCTTTGATCGTAAAAAAACTTTTGGAGCTGTCAAAAAGAAGTCTTCTTTTTTTTCCCAATGCGAATCATCAGGGGCACCGGCTCAAGAGCCATCTAAGCGGAGTGCGAAAACAGGACGTTCAGCACTGGGTAAGCAGGATCGCGGGGGCGCGTATCCGCAACGCCGGATACCTCGATATGCCCTTCTGGCCTGCGGGAATTAAAGCCGGCAAGCTTAATGATTCGTTTATCTTAAAAAGTAACGCCGCGGTAAAGGCTGTATCCGGGATCTTACGGTTATGGTCGCAGATCGACCGGCGCCTGCCTTTTTCAATGAGAGAGCGCAATTGCCACATGATCTACGCGGATATAGAATCACGACGCGCGCTCTGTAATCCGGGCGGATGAGGATATGTTAAAAAATACGTGCAGTATAGGGATCATGGCGTTTAACGAGGCGGACAATATCGCTTTTTTGTTGAAAGACCTGCTTGACCAGCGCATTGATAATTTCACTATGGCTGAGATTATTGTCGTAGTGAGCGGATGCGAGGACGAGACGCTGCCCGCGGTCAGGAAAGCGATGGAAAAAGACAGCCGTATCGAATTGATCACGCAAACCCAGCGTAAGGGCAAAGCTTCCGCGATCAATCTTTTTTTAACGCGCGCAAAAGGAGATTTTATCGTTTTAATCAGCGCTGATGTTAGGTTGAACGAGGATGTCCTTAAAAAAGTGCTGTCTCCGCTTCTCAATCCTGAAATCGGTTTGACGGGCGGCAGGCCATGTCCGGTGAATGCCCCCGATACTTTTATGGGTTATTCCGGCAACCTTTTATGGAAATTGCACCACCAGATGTCGCTTCGTAAACCTAAGCTGGGCGAACTGGTGGCTTTTCGTAATAGCGTCGATATGATCCCGGAAACAACGGCAGTCGATGAAGCGACTTTGGAAGCAATATTCTTAAAAAAGGGATTGTCTCTTTGCTATGTTCCCGACGCCGTTATTTATAATAAGAGCCCGGAAACAGTCAGGGATTTCTTGAGGCAGCGGGAAAGGGTTTTTATCGGCCATCTATGGCTTTGGAAGAATTATCATTATGGGGTGGCGTCGTTTGATTATTGGCTGCTCATAAAGCTTATCGTAAAGAATTTAGAGTCCAGGCCGAAATATCTTATCTGGATGCTGCAGGTCGTTTTATTAGAGGTTTTAGCGCGCGTAAAAGGCGCGTTCGCTTTTTTTATACTCAAAAGGAACCCTTATGTCTGGAAGATCATTCCGGCTACGAAAACCCGCATTAACTGGCAGGTTTAACCTTTTTTCCAAGATACTTCTTGCTCGGGCGGGCCGTTTGAGCCCTCTTGTCCGCGCGCTTCCTTTTTGTTTAACGTTGAATGTTACCGATCGATGCAATTTAAAGTGTAAAGTTTGCAATATTTGGAAGTCTCCGCGGAAAAAAGAGTTAACGCTTGATGAATATGTCAAGGTATTCCGCTCTATCAAAAGCAGGGTCCCCTGGCTGGTCATAACCGGGGGGGAGCCCTTTTTACGCGACGACATTCAAGAGGTCATCCAATCTGCATGGCGCTATCTGAAGCCCGATTTTATCACTATTGCTTCGAACGGCACCCAGCCTGGAATTATCCGCGAAAAGATGGTGAATACCCTCAATGCTTGCCCGGATACTCAATTTAATCTTAATCTGTCTCTCGATGGTTTAAACAGCACGCATGATGATATGCGCGGAGAAAAGGGGTCTTTCGCTAAAAGCGTTGAAACATTCAGGCTCCTCAAAGAAATAGAGAGCGACAAATTTTCCTTAGGTATAAATATTACGATATCTTCGTTTAATATCGGCGAGGCAGAAGCGATATTTGAGTATTGTTTTAAGTTAAGCCCGGATTCGTGTTTCTTCGAATTTGCCGAAGAAAGAAGTGAATTATGTAATATCGGTACGGGGGTCAGGCCTTCGCCGCAAGCCTGCCTTGATGTATTGGAGCGTTTTTCGCCTTATTTGAAAGAAAGCAGGCCGGTAAAGAGTTCTCGCGCCAGGTATCTTTTGCGCGGCGATTATTATCGT
>CAZPNW010000136.1:0-26187 GCA_964588175.1 uncultured Planctomycetales bacterium | reverse complement strand
TTATTGTCATTATCTCTTCTTACTTTATCAGGGCCTGCGCCAACTCCGCCTTGCGGGCCGGGCTTATTCTCCCAATTCGTCCCTGGGCCGCCTTTTCTTCCCGGAGGATTATTGTCATTATCTCTTCTTACTTTATCAGGGCCTGCGCCAACTCCGCCTTGCGGGCCGGGCTTATTTTCCCAATTCGTCCCTGGGCCGCCTTTTCTTCCCGGAGGATTATTGTCATTATCCTTGCCCTGTTCTCTTTGCTCGCGCCTTTTTTCACGATAAGCCTGTTGTTCAGACTCATCGAGCGTACCATCATGATTTGTATCTGCCCGCTTGTCATGGAACGCTTTTCTCTCTTCCTGAGATACTTGCCCGTCATTATCAGTATCCAGCGCGTCTTGTCGGGCTTCCTGTTTATCAGACTTTAATTCTTTCCTGGCCTCAGACAAACCCTGCATATCTGTATTTCTCTGCTGCAAATTCTCTTGATGCGTAGCCCTAAGCTGCTCTCTTAATGATTTCGCTGTATCGTGATCTCCGGACTGCTCTGCTGCCCGGATCTGTTCCATCAACTGCTGCTCTTCCTGCCTGGCTGCGGAAGCATTCTCTTTGATCGCATTTTTACCGTCTTTAAGGGTGCTTTGCGATTGCTGATCGGCAGAACCGCTCGTAACGGCATCCTCTGCCTGCGCCAAAACTAAAGCGCTTGAACAAACCAAAAAACCGGTTATGAGTATCATGATCTTCGATCTCATGGAATTCCCTCCTTTTAATCACATTAAAATTATTATTTATTCCGGGAAAACAATTCAACGCGGCATCGCTTCACCTCCTTTTATCATCAATGAAGAAATCCTATTTCTTTTCACAAACCTGAAACTAAAGCTGCGTTCTTTCAGCGCTCTTAACCTAAAAGACCCCAAGAGATCTTAAAACATTTTCGACGATCATTCGGGCGGTTTTCCCTGAAGGATCCTCCCCGCCGGTAATATTACACGCGAAAACATATGTCGAGCCGCCGTGCTCAAGAAAACCCACAAACCATCCTAATTGCCCCTCACGATTGGTACCTGAACCAGTCTTGCCATAAAGCGTTCCTTTTTCAGTCTTGGCCACTTCCATAATATCCCGTAATATGGCAACATTCTTCTCAGCAAATGGTAATTTCCCATCAAGGAGTTTATTTATAAGCGCCACCTGCTCATCAGCGCTAATCATGATGGAAGCGCGTCCCGCTGCAGGGAGCCAGAAAACATCAATCCCGGATGAGACATCTTTAGTTCCATAATTAAGCTGTTCGACATGCTTCTTCATCCGCTCGGCGCCAATTTGGCGCGCCAGGATCTGATACGCAGGGACAGCAGATACGCGAAACGCCTCACGAAGCGTCAAATCCCGGTTCCACCCCTCTATCTGACGATTGGTCCCGTCCCATTTATACCAGGGGCCATCTGCTCCTTTGATCAAACCAAGTTCTAAACCGATCAGTGTATTGTAAATCTTAAAAGTTGAACAGGGAGATAAGCGCCGGGCGCCAAGTGCGGGATCGGCATTAATGACCGCGCCTGTTGAACGGTTATAAATTATAAGCGCGGTGTTATAGTCCTTTAAAAAAACTTTGTCGATCTCCTGGGCGTTCGAAAACGCGAACATAAGAAAAAAACACAAGAAAAATATAAATTCTTTCATGGATATCCTCTTGAGGACCAATTACAAGCTCTTATAATAGACAAGAAGTATTTTAACGCTTTTTTGGCTCAGGCACAATGTAAAACACTATTTTCCTTTACCTATCGGGGCGCGCGGAATAAAAAAATCTCCTGCTTTTTATAGCAGGAGATTTTTTATTCAAGGGAGGCTCAACGACGACAGAAATTTAATTTAAAACCACTCTCGCGGCTTCACTACTATCCTTTCTTGCATTTATCAGCCCGATACAGAACAACATTTGCTTTCTCAAGCGTAATCAATCCCTCCGTTACCATCTCGTCCAAATGAGGCAAAAATCCCTCGATCTTCTCCTCGCTGTCTACCATCTCGATGATAAGGGGAAGGTCTTCCGAAAGCCGCAGGATCTTCGCGGTATGCATGTGGCTTTTGCATCCAAACCCCATACACCCTTTCATAACCGTTGCTCCGGCCATGCCTTCTTTCCGAGCCAATATAACAATGGCTTCATACAGAGGGACCCCATGCCATTTATCCTGCTCTCCTATAAAAATCCGCAATAATTTTCCTTCTGCCGGTATTTTCATGCCGTCTCCTTTTCATTAAATTAATTCAGCGATAACTGATCCTAATTTGAACGCGGCAAAACCGATACCAAAACTAATTGCCACATTTCCAAACGCATACAAGGCCTCGTTTTCTTTAAGAAGGTTTGAAGTCTCCAGTATTAGGGTCGAGAACGTCGTAAACGCGCCACAGAAACCCGTCATCAGAAGGATACGGTAATTGGGGCTCAACAGAAATTTCTTTTCAAAGAGGACATCCAGGAACCCAACAACAAAACACCCTATAACATTGACAAATAAAGTCCCCCAGGGGAATCCCGCCGCCATCTTCTGCGATACAACTCCGGACAAGCCATAGCGCGAGGCCGTGCCGAGAAGCCCTCCGGCTAACAAATATACCCATTTTTCCATCACAAATCCTTTTTTCGTATATTAACCAACAATCTAAAGCCCGCCATCTAAGCCAACATCCGCTTCTACTGTATGATCATTTCTGTTGGATGCTTTGCACCCACAAAAAAACCTCTACCTGTGAACAGGTAGAGGTTATCAGCTTACGGTGTTATTAAGCGGTTATGGGGCGAACCTCATCGCCTTGGAACATCTTTATTATAAATGTTTCTCTTGAAAAATCAATACAAATCCTTCCACAACAGCTTATATTTTCCCCTCGCATAAACGCAGGTAAATTCAAAGAGATCCTCTGGTATGAGCCGATATTTACTTTATTCGTAAGATCTGAATCGCGCCGCTTTCAGCTTTAGAAAAATCAATCTCTTTGGCCAGCGGAGCGCCTCCGCCAAGGTCAAAGCTCAAAAAGAGGGTATATTTACCCTGGGGCATTTTTGGGGGGATCTCCGTCTTAAAAGTAGTCTTCTCTCCTGAGGGGAGATAAATCCCCTGGAGCGTCCCTCTACTGAAAACAACTCCTTTTTCATCAATTACATAGAAAGCCGGATGAGAAACCAACAAAACATCACCGGTATTGATAATATTCCCCTGAAGAGCGCCCTTAACAAAAGATACCTCTTCTATTTTCATTTCCTTTATTTTATCCCTTGTCTCTAAAAATAATGTGTAGCCCCAACTTATGGCTAAACTTACACTCGCTTTTCCTTCAACCTGGCCTGCGGCAGTTTTCTCGAAATAAATAGTCCCGTAATAACTGCCCTTTACTCCCTCAGGAACATTGATAGTGTAGGTTACTATCTGTGTGCTAAACGCAGGGATATTGAAGGACTCAGGCGAAACCGTGATCCATTTATTGATAGAATAAGGAGTTGACCCCACAGTCAAGATCTCTTTTTTCCCGTCAAATGGCTGAACAAACTTAATATCTTTCAAATATGCCTTCAAAAAAAGTATTTTGTCGGAAGTATTTCTAAGGCTAATTGTCCCGTTAACAGCCTGTCCCGGAGCAATATCCCTTCTCTCATTATATTTCTCCAAAGCTAACTGCGCAAAAGCAGGATAATGCCAACTTGCCAATAAAACTAATGTTAAAAAAATTATATATTTCTTCATTAATATTTTCTCCTGTTTTTCCCGTTAATTGGCTTCAAATAAAAAAGGAGGCAGGATCTTTTCTGCCTCCTTTATCAAAATTCTAACCTATTCTTATTGTTAAAGTCCCGGAATAAGTACCCGCGGGAGTGTTGTAGCTGAAAATATGCTTAGCGGCTTCGACGGGATCAGTAAACCCAAAAAGAGCCGGGTCGGTGATAATGCCCACATATATCCTCACCCAATGCCCATCATAAGACGCCTCTGTATTTACAGCACTCGGGGTGCCGGCATTTATTAATTGCGTAGCAAAGGTCTCTTCAGTACTTTCGGTTGCGCTTTTCCAAGTCATTAACTTGTAGGTAGCCCCGACCCTATCTCCTAACCCCAACGACCCATGATCAGACCACTCTACAGCTATTCCCGGAAAAACAGGCTTACCTCCCCCACTGATCCCGATATCGATAGCGTAGTACCTCTTATCACTCGGCGCGAAAACACCTAATTTTTTGCCAGTTATGTCCGATATTTCCGCCAACTCACCGAAAGTCATACTATTGACTTTTCCTATAGTGGCCCAGTCATCAGGACCGCTTGGCGACACGTAGAGAATACCGGTAATTGTTGCACTATACGAACCCGTCGGGATTGTTGCTGACACATCAATCGCTTGTCCGAATACCTGGGTGCAAGCAGCTAAACCTATGCCTGCCAAAACCAGAAACATCATAAAAACTTTTTTCATTTTGCCCTCCTTGATTTTAACTCGTACTTTATAAATATGCTAAACGGGAAACATTCTTTGTCCGTTTATCCGTAAAGATTCAGTTTTTGGTGGACCCACTAACTATTATACCACTATATTACAAATAAGCATGATTTGTCTATCGCCTGATACCCTTTTTTATTGACTTTCTTCCACTCAATCAATTTCTCATCTATTTTATGATTGAAATCAGAAAGATTCTTTTTAAAATATGCTTCATCTTCCGGAGGAGCTCACTCATGCGCTCCGCGATATTAAAAGCTACTATTTTAGTATTCAAGGGGTAAAACCAATACTGCGGCCCCCCATCATAGCAAGGCGAAACTCATGCGCCGCGGCCTATGAACAACCCTCATCAACAAGCGCCATTCATTTATAACTCTATGCTATCCCCCTCCACCGCTTTTATACAACGATCGCCAAACTCATGATGTATCATTCTTTCGACTTGCTTACCGGTGCAATGCATCGGGAAAATCTTATAAATACCGGCATCTTTAAGCTCCCGGATAATATTCATATTCACTTCATCCGGATTATCCTTTAAATGAAACCCTCCCAGGACAGCATAAACCTTGTCTTCATGGAATTGCTTTTGAACGGTATGAATAATATTAATGATCCCTGGATGAGCACATCCCGTAACTATGGTCAGGTTATTTAAAGACTTCATAACCAGCGACTGCTCGAAGATCCTGCGGTCAGTGTATGAAGTAAATATTTGCCCGCTGGAAAACACATCTTTATTGATCTCTGTCATCGGCTCGACCTCAACGAGGCGCACGCCAAAAGAAGCTATCCTGTCTTTTAATTCCTGTTTGAACCTCGGGCAAATATAAACAGTGATATCGGTCCGGTTTCGCAGAAAATACCATAACCCCGCGATATGGTCCCAATCGTCATGCGATAACACGATATGCTTGATCTTTGCCGTATCAACACCGAATTTCCTGATATTATTCAGCAATATTCCCGGATCGCCGAAGGTATCAAAAAGCACGTCATCACCGATAAGGAAAGAAACGCCCCAACGGTGAATAAAACGTTCGAATTTACTGGAGCCTGTAGCTAAAATCTTAATTTTCATAGCGCAAAACCTCCCAAATATTCTTCACTTCATCTGCTGCCGTACTCGCCGCATATTCGACAATGGTCTTGCCTTCTACAAGCGCCTCCACGACCGTTTTATCGAAGGGGATCTTACCTATGACCGGAATGCCTATCTCCCGGCAAAACGCCTCGATCTTTTCTGTAACGGCCGTGTTCAAGTCATATTTATTCACTGCCAGCTTAACCGGGATATTAAAATGCCTCGCTACTTCCATAACGCGCTGGGCATCATGCAGCCCGGATAATGTCGGCTCAGTCACGATTAAAGCGCAATCAACTCCCGAGAGCGACGCAATAACCGGGCACCCTATACCAGGCGGGCCGTCAATAATCACATATTCAAGGCTCTTCTTTTCAGATACATCTTTGGCGATCTGCCTGATCTTTGCCACCAGCTTGCCGGAATTCTCCTGCGCGATGCCGAGTTTTGCGTGAACAAAAGGCCCATATTCCGTATCGGAAAGAAACCACTCTCCTGCGACATTCTCTTCCATACGGATAGCTCCCTGCGGGCATATATGCCTGCAAAAAGCGCACCCTTCGCAGGAGTAACGCTCGATCATATAATCAGTCCTTATCGCAGAGAACCTGCACACTGACACGCATTTTCCGCATTCCTTACATAGTTTTTTATCAATAACCGCGGATTGCCCGCTTCTAAATTCATGGCGTTCTTTAATATCAGGATGCAGCAACAAATGCAGGTCTGCCGCGTCCACGTCGCAGTCAACCATGACTTTATTCTTTGCCAAGGCAGCAAACGCAGCCGTTACAACGGTCTTGCCTGTCCCTCCTTTTCCGCTAATGACGACTATTTGCTTCATTTTTTCGCGCTCACCACGACAAAACCGCCTTTGCCAAAACCCTTTTTGGGCCTTTCAACGGCGATCATCTTTTCCGGAAGTTCAGTTATTGTTTGATAGTAAGAAAATACCCTGAAACCGGCCTTCTTCAGTAAAGCTGTTATTTCCTGAATGGTAAAAAAACGCGCTTGCCCATAAAACACGCTCTTTTTTAAGCGGTAAGACTTACCCAAGAAGCTTTCTTTATCAATAATTCCGATAATGATGCGTCCTCGCTTCTTTAACACCCGCGCCGATTCCCTCAGGACTTTTAACGGATCTTCTACAAAACATAGCGCGATGATGATCGCGACATAGTCAAAACTTTCGTCAAAAAAAGCAATATCTTCGCCTGCCCCCCGGCGCACGTTCACGCCTCGCGCGGACGCCTGCTCAAGCATCGCAGGAGAAGGATCAATCCCCATACTAATACCTAATGCCGCTGCAAACCTGCCCGTCCCCACGCCGATCTCAAGCCCCTTTTTATTTCTCGGAATAACTTTCCTGAGGGCTGCCAATTCAGAGAAGAATGCAGCCTTATGCGTATCATACCAGGCATCATATTGTTTACAGCGCTTATCGAAAACATTCATAGGCCAAGGTCACCGAACCAGCCGTCATAGAATCTCTTCAGGTGCTCATACAGTTGCCTGTCCATCACATTTTTCTTTACTTCTTTTTCTGCAAAAGAATACCGATAATTTGAGCAATAGCTCAGGATGATCTCTTTTGCCCGGGATATTTTCTTGAATTTCTCTTCACACGCTTTCTTATCTTTCTCCTTACAGCGGTCAGGATGATACGTAAGGCTTAAATTACGGTATGCCTCTTTTATCTCCTCAAGGCTTGCATCTTCACCGAGGCCCAGTATCTTCCGTGCTTCATCGATCTGATTGAAATCTGCCATGGCATACTCCTTGCAAAACAGTGACCGGCATTACTTTTCTCGCTCATACGGCCAAGCCGCATATTCTCCGATCACCACTATTCTTTTAGCACGCATATTCTTTTATCCCCGGACAATATCTTTGATCATTTTTTACTGCGCAAATTTTCTGATAGAGATTAATAAACTTATCCCGATAAGAACCATCCTTTTCTACGATCGGCACGCCCTCAGAATAGCTAACCGCTAACTCCCTGCTAAACGGGATCCGCATTAAAACCGCGATATTTTCTTTACGGCAATACTCTTCAACTTTTCCGTCTCCGATATCCGCGCGATTAATAATAACGCCAAACGGTATATGTAATTTACGCAATACTTCAACCGCTAAAATGAGATCATTCAACCCAAAAGGCGTCGGCTCTGTGACCAGGACACAAAAATCGCTTGCCTTAACCGCAGTTATCACCGGACAAGACGTTCCCGGCGGCGCGTCGATGATCACCGTGCGAGTAGGATTGATATAATCCTTTACCTGCCGGATCAAAGGCGGAGACATCGCCTCTCCGATATTAAGGCGCCCATGGACAAACTGTATATCGCCTTGATGGCCTATTTCGATAATACCGATATTTTTATTAACTTCTTTTATCGCCCCCTGAGGACAAAGCATACTGCACGCACCGCAGCCATGGCAAAGATGCGGGAATATTAAAACACTCCCCTTTTTGCTGTTTTTCTCCGGCAGGACGGCAATCGCATGATAGGCGCATACTTCCCGGCACTTACCGCAATAGGTGCATTTATTCTCATCGACTTGCGGCACCGGGACAAATGCCTTCACTTCATCTTTTATACACGGCTTAATAAATAAGTGCGCGTTCGGCTCCTCCACGTCGCAATCAAGAAGCTGAATATTCTTAAGCGACAAGGCGAGATTAACCGCAATCGTCGTTTTGCCTGTCCCGCCTTTTCCGCTGGCAATTGAAATGATCATATTAATCCCTGGCTGCCGGCAGGCAGGGATGGAAAAGCAATTAAGACGTCTTGAAATTTACTGCTCGCCTTATTAATCCTAAAACCCTTACCTGCTAAATAATCCTCTATATCGGATAATGTGGTCTTCCCGGCCTCATGTTTGTTGCCTTCACTGGCATGGATTTTATCCATGAGCGCCAAGCCATCTTTGGTAAAATCGCTTAAAATAAGCTTGCCTTTGAAAGAAAGCACACGCAACAGCTCACCGATAACCTTATAAGGATTAATTAAATGATGCAGGGTATTGACCGAGAAGACAACGTCAAAGCTTCTATCTTGGAAGCTTAATGTTTCTCCGTTTTCAATACAGAAATCAACCTGCTTATCTAAACCGGCATACCGGAGATTGAGTTTCGCGACAGCCTGTTCGGTTGCCGAAATATCAAAGGTAGTAAAACTATACCCTGCTTTTGCCAGCTCAAGCGCGAAATGGCCTTTCCCAGTCCCGGCTTCAAGGATACTGCCGTAAAGAGGCTGGGCCTTCTCTAAAATGAAAACCCGTTCTTTATCGACATCATAGCCAAGACTGCTATATAACGCCTTACGCTCTAAATAGCGTTTATGATTTGCTAAAAGATCTTCTTCCAAAGCGGCTACTTTCCCATCCCGAACTTAGAGCCGACGCTTGCCCTTTCGGTTATCTTTAACTTCCCACTCTTATAAGTATCAACGGCCTCTTTTACCGTGCCGGATACATTGGTATAGACCCGGATACCCGCCTTATTTAAGGTTTCAAAGGCATTAGGCCCGACATTGCCGGTGAGCACTGCCTTTGCGTCTTGAGAGCTTACCAGCTGGGCTGATTGGATACCCGCGCCTCCCTGGAATTGCGCGTTAGAATTCTCCTGCGCCTCAAACTTACCTGTGTCCGTGTCAAAGAAGATAAAGTTATGACACCTGCCAAAACGGGGATCTACCTTGGAATCCAGATTTTTTCCTTCTGAGGTAATACATATCTTCATTTTTGGCCTTTCTTCTTAATGACAACTGCCGCCGTGGCCATGCTCCTCGCAAGCATTAAGGCCGCCAAGTGCGTTATTCATAAAATCATCAAGCGCTTTTTGCACATTGCCTGCATATCCAAACACTTCAACACCGGCTTGAGCAAATTTCTGCTGAGCCCCCATTCCCATCCCGCCGGCAATAACATGGGTGATTTTATACTTTAATATCTCATCAACCGCAATACATCCTCCACCGCCATGCACTGCGGTATTCGGCACAATGCGCGTATGAACGATCTTTTTCTTATCTTTATCAACATCGGCCAATAAGAAATACCTGCACTGCCCAAAATGCGCGCAGACATTACCATCTACTCCACTTTCATCTTCCAATACGACTCCCACTCTCATCTTTAACACCCTCTCTTTCCTGTAAGAACCTACAGTTACTTTTTGTCTGATCCCTGCTGGCCTGCCATAGATTGAATACGCGACTGTATATCTTCAAGCTGCTGCTTTAAAGAATCGGCTTGGCTTTTTAAAACCTCCAATTCGTCTTCCTTGGATATCTCTCGGCCAAAACCGCAAAACGCCTGCCTGCCCTGAGCGAAGCCGAAAGGCATGCCCTTTTGGCCCCTCATCCAGCCGGACAGCCCTGTGTTATAAAAACAATTACGCCGGCCTCTGCCGCCTGTCATTGCTCCTTGGCCTTTTGGCCCTGTTCCATCAAAACCCGGCATCGTTACTCCCCTCCTTCCTCTTAATGAAAATGATTTTCATTAAGATGCAAAAAAAATAAACCTGCTAGTTTTTCCCCTCACATTGTTCACATATACCGTAAAACTGTATTAGGTGATTAGTGATCTTAAACTTGTATTTCTGCCCCAATCCCTTCTCTGTTTGATTAAGCAGTTCGACTTCATCATCAATAAAATCAGTGTAATCGATAACCTTATTACATTGCGTGCACACCAGGTGGTGATGATGATGCGCTCCTTTCGGCCCTTCAGCAAACTCATAGCGCGCTCTGCCATCGCCAAAATCAAGCTTATATACCATACCGAGATTCGATAATACATCCAGAGTCCGGTAAACGGTAGTCAAACCTACCCCGGGGCACTTGGGATGGATCTTCATATAGATATCTTCGGCGCTCAAATGGCCTTCTGCCTTTGATAAAATATCAAGGATCGCCTCGCGTCCCATCGTAAGCCTATAGCCGCAATCCCTGAATTTCCCGTGCCACCAGCCCTGTCCTCTGCATTCACCGCTACGCATTCAGCGCTCCTTAGTGAAAATGATTACCATTATTAATATACATCAGTGGACTGTTCTTGTCAATCTTTTTTTATTACAAGACATCTCTCCGCGACGCTCGCTATACGTGCCCCTCTCCTAAACGCTGCAAATTCAATAGAATTTATCACCTGAACAGGATTATCAGGCACACAAATTTATTAAATTTACTTCAGTCCCCGGACCGTACAGACTTTGACTTTATTGGCAAACCCCTTGAGCGGTATCTCTCGCGTATCGGTTATTTCAACGATATCCTTTACCATTTGATAGGTAGCCTCAGAGATCAGGACTTTCCCGGGTTCGCAGTTAGCTTCTAATCTTTGGGCAAGGTTCACGTTACTACCGATGACCGTGTAATCAAGGTGGTCGGCAGAACCTATGTTGCCCACATCCACCGGCCCCGTATGCACGCCGATCCTGATCTGAAAATCAATTCCCAGGTTCTTTTGCAGGCCAGGGATCTTTTTTTGCATTTCTATCGCCGCCCGGACAGCATCAGAGGCATGAGTATCTGAATCCGCAAAATCACCGAAAAAAGCCAATATACCGTCCCCCATCAACTTATTTACTATCCCGTTGTGCTCGATGATAGCCTTATTCATTTCAGCAAAAAATGCTTTCAGGAAACTTAAGACTTCTTCCGGCCCGTGGGTATCTGAAAAACTGGTAAAACCTTTTATGTCGGCAAAAAGCATGGACAAAACCTTCCTCTTTCCGCCGACAGAGAGATCTATTTTTTTTGCAAGGATATTCGCCAAGACATGCGGTGAAATATAGCTTTTGAAGGCAGCTGAGATCTTTTTCTTCTCGCGCTGGAAAACGATGAAATTATAGAGGAAGGAAAATATGTAGGATATGATACAGGCCGCGACTAAATATAATAACGGCAGGACAATACTCTTCTTCAGGAATAGATAATAAAAAGAAAAACCGCAAAGCCCGATGCACGATATTAACAAAGCGGCTCCGCCTTTATTGGAATGCAGCGTAAGGCCGCAGATGATAATACTGAAAAAAACCGCGATCAAGAAAGTAAGGAACGGGGTCAATCCATACAGGAAATTTTTCCCCAGTATCATATCGATTATTTCTTTCCATAACTCGACCCCGGCCATGGGCAGCGTCTCAAATATCTTGCCTGACGGCACCGGCGTATTCACAAAATCCTTAGAGGCCAGGTCAGTCCTTCCCAGGAGCACGATCTTCCCCTTAAAGAAGAATACCGGGTCGAAAAAAGGCTCTAGAACATCACTGGCGGAAAACGCCTCTACTTTCGCGCATTTATAATTGATCAGGCAGCGCTGGTCACGCGCCGGAATGCTGTAGCCGCAGAATTTGATAAAAGGGCCGTGCGCCTTAACATCCTTTAAAGAACAGCCAAGGTATTGAAGGCACACTGCCAGAGGAAAAGACGGCAAAGAACTGCCGTACATAACTTTAAATTCCCTGGTTATCTTGTCAGCGGGATCGGATTCAATATTCGCCACGCCGGTTAAAGTATGAGCGGTCAGAAAAATATCCAAAGGATCAAACAACGTCTCTGGAACACGCGCGGATCTTTGTTCTTTAACTACTACAGGCAGGACACAGGGTGGCGCAACCTTGAAAACCTCAGCAAGTTTGCCGTCTTGCAGGTACCCGCCGTCACCTCCTGTCGGCAGATCCAGCAACAGATCAACGCCTATGACTTTTGGGCTCCCCTGTTTGATCTTTTCAATGAGTGAGGCAAGAACAGAACGGGGCCAGGGCCAATTTCCTGTCTTTTGCAGGCTTGCTTCATCTATAGCGACGATAACAACAGACTGGGCCTTATCCTGCAGAATACCCCGGGCATGGAAAAGAGAGTCATAAACCTTATTTTTAAGGGATGAAAAAAAAGTTAACTGGAGTAACGCGCTGGTAAAAAGAAGGCTGGCAAAGGAAATGAAGAAGATTTTCCGGATCATTCTTTAGAGGATAAATAATTCGACCGCAATAACCGGCGCAGGCAGCCCGCTCCTTCTGGCCAGCTGCTTTAAGACCGTGATCGCGCGTTTTTTACCTTTATAATCCGTAGAAGTAGATTCAAATGACCTGTACACCGGATCGCTGAAAGGCGCATACTTCGAGACTGACGCCGCATCTGAGGTGCCGGCAATATACAAAGGAAATGACACGGTCACAACGTTACCAAGGGCCTTCTGAAGCTCATACCTGATCTCTACGCTGTACTCCGTCTGAGCGCTAAGCTTTGGAGACTGATAAGCGTAAACAGAACCGTATTCCAGGCTATTAAATCGCTTGGAATCCAAAACTACGCTGCCCTTTGCGATCTGCACCAATGCCCCGTCAAGAATAATTTCCTCGCCTGAACCATTAAACAGGGTAAACTCGATCAAAGGAGCACTATCAACGCTGATCGCCTCTTGCGGATAAAAGAACCCTGACGGCTGAACAGGAGCTTGAGGAATATCGATCCTCCTGGTGGCTCCGAACAAAGGAACGTTCTGGCCGTACGCTTCTGCCTTGGGCAAAATATCCGCGACTTTATATAATGCTTGAGTATCTTTTGCCGTGATCTCTTTTCTCCCTCCACTTTTAAAGTACAAAGCGATCGAGGCGTTCCTCTCCAGGATCAAAGAATCATCCCGGCCAAGCAAACACCCTTTCTGTACGTCCCTGATGTTGCCGTCAGCAGAATTCTTGACCGTAGCCTTACCTTTAACTTCATACACCTGCGCTATGGGCTCTATCCTGTCAGAAGACGCCGGATGCGCCGTCGAAAAGAGCGGCAATATCAACAAAACGGCAGTCAGAAAAGTGCGTGTCAGAATGGACATTTTTTCCTCATTACCTCGTAGTGATCGAATTAATCGTAACATACCAAAACACCATTGTCAACGGCCTTACGTATGATTAATCCCCGACCAAATAAAAAGCAGCCCAGTAATAAGGACTGCTCCAATCAGGCATTTTTTGGACCTTAAGCTGCGCCATCCTTAAAGCCTGCGCTTTATCCATGGTTTCCAGATTTTTATAAAACTGTTCCATGAGCACGGAAGTGGCCAGATCATTTACATTCCAAAGGCTTGCCACAACACTGCCTGCACCGGCATAAAGAAATGCGCGGTTTAAACTCTGGACTTCATCGCCGCCCTCAATTTCACCTATTCCTGACTCACACGCGCTTAAAACGACAAGACGGGGGTTCATGGTCAAAGAGTATATTTCAAAGGTCTGGAGATTTCCGTCATATTGATCGTCGCCGGCAAGCAAAAGCGCCGATTTGAGCGGATCCTGGACGTTGAATTCGCCATGGGCAGCAATATGTATAACGCCGATGTCGGTTATATCTTTCTGACGGAATACTGATTCCCGGGCGAGGGTGCCGGTTAAAACTTCTTTTTTAGGAAAATCCTTACAGATAGCTTTGATCTCCTCTTCCGCGAATTGCAACGAAAGGCCGGCATCCTTCAGGCGGGGATTACCCACAGCCAGGATATGAGTCAAGTCTTGCGTTACTTCTTTATCCAGATAATAAATGCTGGACGCATTAGGAAGGATACTGATAGAAAGATCCTGAGCAAGAAAATGCTCACCGGAAGCGTTCAGGCCTGAGAACGGAAGATAATGGAGCATCCCGGTAGGCACGATAAACAGCTTCTTTGCTCCGATTAGTTCTTTTTTAACAGGAGTTATCAAGAGATCATAAAGCTGATCGCCTAATGCAAGGATATTCGCTGTCTGTCTCTGGGTAATGGCAGCGCGGTATTCCCTTACCAGGCGAGCGAGGCTGCTTGCGTTAATATCTACCGGAACAGCCTTGATCCCGTCGCGTCTGACCGTCCAGATAAGCATTCTTCTTTCACTAACGAAATAAGACACCAAAACCGCTTCTTTGGGGATCCGGCCGGCTATTTTTTCCGCCGGCACAGTAGCTACTGAAGCTGTCGCCGCAAATTCAAGGCTCTTATCTTTAATAGAATCAAGGACAGCCTTATGCTCTGAAAGCAGCCTTTTATACTCCTTATATATGGCTTCCCTTTTGGGGCCAAGCGTAGTATTCAGGCTTCTCAGGAGCTCTTCGATCTTCTGCTGGGACTGGATCTCTTTTTCAACAAGCCCGTTATCTAATGTCTTCTTTGCTTTAAGGGACCTGCCCGCCAATATATCAAGAAAGGCCCGCGCCTTGGAGCGTTCAAGGTAAGCGAAACCCTCATCGATCTGGCGCATTTCAAACAACAAGTTTATCATCTCGGAGTAGACATCCTGCACGGAAGCCGCGAATGTTTTTTTAACCGTGTCCTCTCTTAAACGCGACCGCGTCAACTCCAGGGTTTCTATGGCCCGCGCAAGATATGCGCGCGCCTGAGGGAATTTCTTTTCTTTTATGAGCTCGCTTCCGATCTCATAACAGAGCCGCCAGGCGATATCGGTAGCGCCTAACTTATCCACATCATCAAGGAAACTCTCATACTCTTTGATCTTTTTGCTGTCTATGTCCATATCAGAAGATTTAAATTCCGCTTTCAGCATAAGCGACCTGTTAAAAAGCTCGCCGAAATATCTCTTTCCTTCTTTAAAAGCTTCCCGCCCGATAGAAAAATGCTGCTTTGCCTTATCAAACTGCCCTAACTCAGCGTAAAGAGCGCCCCTTAATGTTTCGCAGTATCCTATACCATTATAGATATCATAATCCAGCCTGAAATACACGTTATACTGGGGATCACTGCTTACTCTTTTTATTTTATCAATAAGAGACCCCGCGGCCGACAAATGTCCCAGTGCCGCTTCATATTCTCTCGAAAAATAATGCAATACACCAAGGCTGTCCCGGGCGTGTATTATTGCCTTGCACTTCCTGAACATGTTGAACATTGCTTTTTTGGTCGGGATGCTGGAGTAGGAAGTCTCAAATTTGAAATCTTTGAGCGTGTCCAGAGCCTGGTGGTAATGCTTTTTTGCTTTCTCGGGATCACCGGAGAACATGTAAACATTTCCCAGGCTTGCATCGATCTCGGCGGCATCACCGTGCAGGCGGACTCCGAGAGGATGCGCCTTCCGGAGCAGTACAAGCGCATCCGCGTACTCTCCAAGCTCGCGTTTAAGCCACCCCATTCTCACAAGGCAAAACAATACACCCAGGTCATTATTTTCTTTTTCATAAAGACCGCGGGACTGTTCATACATCTGGAGCGCTGAAGAATAATCTCCTTGAGAGAGAAAATCCTCCGCGCGAGAAGCGTATTTATTGAAAGATACAAAATATTCCCTGAGTAAACCTTCGGAATAGGAATGGGATAAACAAAGCAGAGAGAAAATAACCGCCATCAACAAGATTTTTTTATAGTTTGATCTCATCACTCTATCCTTTTCAAAGCGGATTTAAGAGGCGGGACTAAAAGATCATTCTTTAGGAGGGACCG
Organism: uncultured Planctomycetales bacterium; assembly: GCA_964588175.1. Lineage (GTDB taxonomy): Bacteria > Omnitrophota > Gorgyraeia > Gygaellales > Profunditerraquicolaceae > JBAZTA01. The sequence continues at coordinate 10,172 of CAZPNW010000136.1, read as the reverse complement.
TGAACACCACTTCCCCTTCTCCGTCGAGGCGGCCGTACTGCGGCGTCTGCAGATTTCCCGAGGCGCGCGAAACCTGAGGCATGAGGTAAGCGCCCAGCTCGGAAGCGGTCACCACCAGATCATTGTCCCGATCCGCTTCTCCGTCAAGGCCGCGCAAAAAATATTGCGTAAAGAGGCCGTGCCCCTGGACTTCGACGGCCTGCTCCTTTTTACCGCCCGCGGTGATCATCTGCACTGAACGTAACGAAGTGATCTTATGGAGGTAGCCGTTGATCGCCGGCTCCACGCCGATGGCCCGCGTGAACCCCTGCCCCGAATAACAGGCATCCATCACATAGAGGATGTGTTTAGCGGGAACCCGTTCGGAGATCTCACGCACCTGCTGCATGGAGATGGCTGTCGTGAAATAATTGCTGAGGTCTCCGTCGACCGGAATAAGGTAACCCTGCTCCTTCCCGTCGGGGAGGGTTTCGGTCTGTCCGTGGCCGGCAAAAAAGATCAGCACGCGGTCATCCGGCCCGGCCTTTTTGGGAAGCTCTGAGCCAAGCACGGTCAGAATACGTTCCCGGGTCGCTTCTTTATCCAGTATTTCTATGACATCATCGAAACCGATCTCTCTAAGCTTCTTTGCAACAGCCTGCGCGTCGCTGACCGCGTACTCAAGAGGCGGACAGACATTGTATTTGTTGATCCCGACCACGATCGCCCAGCTTTTGTGGTAGAAGCTCCCGGCGTGAAGCTTGGCGGGTTTATCGGGCGCTCCCCCCGCTGCGGCGCTCGCAACCGGCACGCTGCGCCGTTCGGCAAAGGCGATGACCGCTGAAGATTTATCCAGGCCGTTAGTGAATTGCTCAAACGCCGCGTCCAGCGCTTCGCCAAAACCGTAGGTAAAAGACACATACGCCGGCGTTGAGAGCCCCTTGCCTTTGACAACATCAATAATACGCCCCTGCCGGTTCATAAAGGTGCCGGCCATCTCAACGGTAGTGTCCTGCCCTGGCTTTTGTATGACCGTGCAGCGATAATCAAACGCGAGGACCATATCCATATCGGCCTTGACCGCCTCCTCAAAACTGCCGAACGGCGTCACGCCTTTGAAGCGCGCCTGAACTATCTTATCCAGGCTTTCCTTGACCCGGCCCGCATCGACCCTTTCAAGGAACGGGACGATCGCTCTATGCCCATGAGTCATGTGTTTCTTCATGTATTGGAAAGCTTGTTGCGTATTCTCAGTATAGACCAGGCCAAGGCGCAGAGTCGACAGGGGCCCCTTCTGCCCGTAAACCTCGCCGGGCACGGCGACGCGTTCAACATAGCTTGGCGCGCCGAGGCATCCGCAGAGGAATAAACAGGCAATACCAATGACAAAATAAGATCTTTGAATGCTCATGGACCTGGCCTCCTTCTTAAAACCTGTATACAACACCCATCACATACCGCATGAGCGCGTCGTCATTGACAAGCGGTGAATCCTGAGCTTCATTTCCCAGGAAACTGCATTGAATATCCCCGAACAGCGCCCATTTTTCGCCAAGCGGAACACCTATCGTGGCTCCGATCATATACTCTAAATCGTTATCAGCGTTATACTCGGGACGTCCGGCTCTCGCTTCGTCCGGATTGACTCCATAATAGTAACCTGACAGATCATCACTAAGCCACTTAATGCCCGCCTTGGGTGTCAAGAATCCGCCAAAGAGCTCCTTCGTGACAGTCAAACGAAGTTCCTGCCCTTCATGCGCCCCTGATACGTCTGTCACTCCCTCAAGGATCATGTCGATGACCGGGTTCTTCCAGCTTATTCTCAAACCGCCGTCAAAAGCCATGTCCCTATCCTGCATTCCTTCGAGATCACTGCTATCATCAGCATCATATCCCTGCAAGCGCAAAGAACCGATAACCCCCCAGCGAACCGGGTCTGATCTATCATTGAAATAATACCCCAAGACCGTCTTGTCGACAAAAAACCGCTTTGCTTCAAAGACTAAGACAGGCACCGGATACACCGCATCATCAACTCCCCGGTAAGGGCTCTCGAGGGCCATAGCGCCTAACCCCATGAGCGAACCCTCTTCGATGAGTTCATTTCCCCATCCTATTGCCGGTACGCCCAAAGCGAACATGCTCACCAACACACATGCCAACAATTTTCTCATTTTGTCCTCCTTCGCCGGTCTACCGGACAAATACAAGTATTAACTTAAATGCCTGACGCTACAAACTCTTTCAGGCATTTTCGTTCTTAGGTAAAAGCACGAATAATGCACCGGCAACAAGAAATACAAAGATTATGCCTGCCCATATCATCGGATACGGCGTGCCGAATGCGTCATGATGAGGCTTCAATTCAATAACTCTCTGGACATCTCTCATGATAAGCCACACTATGTTGCCGTAAACAACAGCCTTATTTTTAACCGGATCTTTCGCTGCGAAACCCGACATCACACCGATAGCCAGCAAAAAACAACCAAGCATCCTCACCGTATACACTGTATGGGGCTCTAAGGTGGTTAACTTGATCCCGTACACCACATCCGCGACTTTAAGAATAAGAGGCACATTAGCACTAAATGCGATGATCCCCAACGCTACATTCAGAACGCAAAATGACAATAATAAAAGCTTAAGCGCGCCGATTCGATTCATTTTACCCCCTCCTTCTATTTACTGCCAGATCCTGGCAGGTAAACTGATTTATTTTATCACACATTTTTGCACGAATAAAACGATTTGTTCTCAAGCAGATCGCCCCGAAAAACATTTACCCAACCAAACCTCGCATCCAAAGCCGAAGATTTTATCCCGCCGAGTTTCTGGCCCAGTTTTTGACAATACCGCAGATAATCTTGCGCCGGGTCACTTTCCGGGGTAATTAAAAAAATATCCAATTCTTGTAATTGCCCCAGTTTCCTGCAATAACTATAGTGGTAGTTTTCCTTTAGGCTCCTTTCTACTAATGTTCTTAGGTGAAACAACATTTCATAGGGCACATCGGCACCCCGTGAAAATTGCAAGAAAACCGCATAAGCATACTTGTTTTCTTCGGACAAAAGCGGGGCCATCATAAAAAATCGCGGTTTCAATTCGCAAGCCTCAAAAGCTCCGCCAAGAGCTTCTCCTACATGGCGCTCGTTCAATTTTTCACCGCAAATGTCAGAAATCTTATCTTCCTTACCTACAAAACGCACGAGCGGACACTTTTCCTTAAAACCTACGACTTCTATAATATCATTGAGCCTATAACGATATAATCCTCCACCGGTAGTAATGATCACTGAATAGTTTTTACCTAATTGCAATTCGTGAGCGAGAAGTGTATGTTGCTCATCGCCTTTTTTATGGGCCTCCGGGATCCCTAAGAACTCAAAAAAATGAGAATTGACCGCCAGGACACTTTCACGCTCTTCGGTTAAAGGGAAGGAGACTACTCCCTCTGTAGCCAATAAGCCTTTGGGCTGCAGGACTACATCAGGGAACATTTTCCTTAAATCAGATAAATGATTGGCCGCATTACCATCCCCCCAGCAGCTCATAAAACACAGATCCGGCCAAATACTTTTAAACAGATCCGCCCTCTCAGGCATTGATCCGGCAGGATCAAAGATGGACTTTAATTCCGCGGCTCTTGCCTCGTCTTGAGGAAGCTTTTGAAGAAGCCTGTGCGCTAAATCCCCGGGAAGCTTATCCGGGGGATTCACGGTGCCCTTCGAGATATCATTAATAAGAGATGCCGCAAAACCCAAAAGGGGTTCAAAAAGAAGCGTCAAAAAAGTCGGGTTCCAAACAGAAACAAATGTTAATTTTCTTTCTCTCAGAAGGAACAATAAGGTGACATAACGGAACGAATTTATATTTTCAATTAAACCGACTTCCTGAGGGACGGCCATAAGGGCTTTAAGTATATGTTTTAGAGCCGGGCCGAAATATTCCGCATCTTGATCAAAGCCGACCGGCATGCTTCCATAGTTAGGTTTTATGCAAAGATTTACCGACGGCGATATTGACCAATACGAAGATCCTTTTGTGACTCCCCTGTTGTTTACCGCGATATCATAAAGCCACGGCAATATCGCTCTCTGAAATTGCTTTTTAAGCGTTGGCGTATACGGGATATACTTCGTAGATGACACTGACCCGCTTGAAGGCTCAAAAAGCAGGACTTTTTCCCTTGTTAAGATATTGCTGTTTCCGCGGGCTATTAAGTCGATATAACATTTATGGCCCTCATAACCGGCAACGGGCACCTGCGCTTTAAAATCAGCTATACTCTTTATAGCAGAAAAGTCATATCTTTTGCCGAATTCGGTCCCGGCATTATCTTTTATGATGCGCAAAAGAAGCTCTTCCTGCGCGCTTTTAATCCGGGAAAGAGACCGCTTAAAAAAACGCGCCTCTCTATAGCATAAAACCATCAGAAGATAATACGCTATGCGATACCTCAATTCTTTAAACATTTCCATGTATCCGTGATTTATTGGTACGCTGACTATTGTTCAACTTCATAGCATGATGACGGAAACCGAAATTGTAAATAATATTCTCCCATCCGGATAATTTAGTCCGGCTCATTCGCTCAGCGATAGATTTAATACTGTATGTTTCTTTCCAAATCCACTCTATTCCTTTCTGCAGTGTTTCCGGGGTCATATGAGCGGGTTTAAATACTACATGCTCGTAATCGTAGAGCTCCCAGTTGTCCTCAATGATCCTGCCCTGCCGCTTAAAATCGTCATATACGCGAGTCCCCGGGAACGGAGTGAATATGGTGTAGCGCAACAAATCGATCTCGGCCTTGCGAATAAACTCAAACGTCTTTTCAAATGAACTCTCGTCATCTGAATCGAACCCGAACATGAAACAGCCCAGCACGCTTATGTTCTTATCATGCAATCTCTTGACCATATCTTTATATTCATCGACTGAATTAAAATCTTTCTGAGACTGGCAAAGCGCCGCTTGCGATATGGTCTCAAATCCCAACAAAAGGCCGAAACATCCGCTTTTGACTGCCAGGTTCAGCAACTTCTCATTATGCATTATCTTCGTTGTAGTAAGGCCGACCCATTTTATATTAAGCGGAGTGAGCGCTTCATAGAGCCGCGTAGCATATTCGACATCTTCGTTAGGATTCGGGTCTAGGAATATGTATCGCCTGCCTCTCATGCTCTTAATTTCCCTGACCACATCCTCGACCGGACGTTGATAATACTGGCCTTGCCTGGCAACGGGGATACTGCAATATTTACAATGATTCGGGCATCCCCAGGTCGCCATTATCGTATTCAAGGTCAAGTAAGATTCCTTGGTAAGCAGATCTCTTCTTGGCAAAGGCAAATGTTTCAAGCTGATCGTTCCGGTAGAATTATAGAATTTCTGCAACTGGCCGTTCTTAAAATCTCGTAAAAGCCTGGGCCAGCTGTTTTCGGCAAACCCGATCACAACCGAATCGGCGTGCTGAATAGCCTCATCCGGCAAGACTGTCGGATGAACGCCTCCTAAAACCACCGTTATCCCTTTTTTTCTTAACATATCGGCTAATGAATACGCTCTCAGAGCCGTTGCGGTTACGGCGCTGATCCCTACCAGATCAGCCTCGAGATCATCCGGCAACGGATCAACGCCCTCATCAATTATCTTTATATCTGCGTCTATATCCGGAGGTACCAGGCCCGCCAATATCGTAAGCGTGATCGGCGGATACCGAAGCGTCTTATTAAATGTACCGCTTTTATACCGGTATGTTGAATCATGCGGCAGGATCAAAACGATCTTCATATTCAAGCTCCCGTGCTGACAGTCTCACCCATGAGTTTATGGACGATCGGTTTAAGATTATTATGCGATAGTTCGGCTAAACAGACAAGCTCATCGCCGCTTCCAAACAAAGGATTGATCTCCTTAAAAAATCTTATATGCGGGTCCCTGAGTTTGTGCTCCGGTATTTCCGCGTATTTTTTTCGTAAACAAGCAGCTGTGCGGTCAAAATGGATTATTCCGGTATCCGCGTTATAGTGATCGGGGAATTTTATTCGAGAGAATGTATCCATGATCGATCTCTCATGTACCGGGGACGCCTTGTTAAATCGAGGATAAAATTCATAGAAGTATACCGGTAAGAATCTGTACGTTTTATACCCCATAGATATTAAAAACCAGTACAGCTTAGCATCCTTGTCTTTTTCCAATAATGAAAACACAAGTTCAAACCATTTTTTAACCAGCTCCGTTCCACCCCAAAATCCCTTATCGATGATAGTATCCCCTGAAAAAATGCCCCTCACAGGCACTCCGCTCACCGTTGCGCGTATTAATTTCTGCGTTGAAAATCCCTGGATCTTACCGGACTCAACATCAGTAAGCACGATAACCCAATCCTTTTCATTTAAATCATGCTCAAAACAATCAGGGGTAATATGTTGAAAATACTGATCAAGCAGCTGGCGCATACGGCCCTTCTGCATCCCCGTAAGTCCCTTAACCGACAATAATTCGCCTCTTAGTCTCATAGATTTACCTTAAATAAAAGCCCAGATCCCTCTTTTTTTCAACATGATCTTAAGCGCTACGTTATACGCGAATAAAGGCAGAAAATACTTTCTCGTTGGCCATGTCCTTTGGAAGATCGAACGAATGCTCATTACCTGAGTTAACGTACTCTCAAAGATGCTCTCCAATGAATCTTTCTCCATCCCTAGATTATTGTTTTTAAACAGAGCGTAAGGATTATGGGGCCTTTGCCAGAACGTTTCGTCATATAACATCCCCTCTTTCTTAAGGCGGTCATAAATTTCGGTTTTGGGGAACGGATAGAGCGGATGTATTACCGCCACAGGAATGCCGTATTGGTCGAGAAAGCGTACTGTTTCGCCAAAGATCGCAGGACCATCTTCCGGAAAGCCCAACATCATCCCTAAAATAAGTATGATATTATTCTCCCTGAATAACCTGATATAAGCGGCATACTCTCCTTTTATGTTAAATTCCTTATGAGAGGCCTTTAAGGCTAAGGGATTAATACTCTCTAAACCCAGGAATGCCGAATAACAGCCTGACTCGGCAGCAAGTTTGATAATGTCCGGCCGTTTACAAATTTGAGCAGAAAAATACCCTGACCATTTTACCTTGAGAGGTTTTAAAGCCGTAAACAGTTCTTCGCAACGCTGCGGATCGGATGTTAAATTGTCATCGATAAAAACAAATAACGGCCTTTTAATACGGGGAAGATCTGTTCGCACGCGCTTAATATCTTCAATCACTTCCTTTACCGGCCTATAAACAATGCCCCCCTTATACACTTCCGGCGTACAACAATAACTACATTTATTGAAACAACCGCGCGAAGTTTCAAGAGGGACTTTTGTCCCATAGAACGCTTTATATAGATCAAAATCCATAAGGTCAAAACGCGGGAAGGACATCGAGCGCATATCGAATCGCTTATCAGCCGTATACCTTTTCTTAAGAGTACCTGACATAAAATCTTGCATAAACTCGCCCCAAACAGATTCTGCTTCTCCGATAATAACGCAATCGCAGTAATTTGCCGCTTCTTCCGGGCATAAATTCACATGGTATCCGCCCATCACTACGGGAATATTCTTTTCGCGAAAAATACTTCCGATCTCATAGGCACGCTGAGCCTGCGGCGTTTTAACGGTGATCCCTACCAGATCATAGCGAACATCAAAATTAATATCCTGCAGTGTTTCATCAATAATAGTAATTTCGGCATTCTTAGGAAAAAGCGCGGCAAGATAAGGCAGGATAAAACTCGGACAGAGCCCTTTCTTATGCTTTGACTTTAATAGTGTGCCGGTCTTTGAACAATAATGGCCGGGCTGAATAATAAGTATTCTCATGTTCTCTCTATAGAGTCGCTACTTCTAAATAAGGGACACGGCTATCTAAAGCATGGAACCACTGCGTGCCGTCCTCCCAACAAACAACAAAAACCCTGCTTTTATATTTTATATGCGGATATCTCTCTGCCACGCCTGCCAAAGGATCTTGCTCGAATAACCCAACAACCATGTATTCGTATTCACTGCTCACATGGTCGTTATATACCGTATTTAACAAACCAGAGAAGATCTCAGGATCATTATCATCAACCGCAATGAAGCTTACGCAAAAAGAAGCAAGCGCCGATCGCGGCGACGGTAATGTCGGCCAATTAACTAAATCAGCTAAATAGTTATAAACCGGACGGATCCCGCTTATTTTCCTGTCATAACCACAAATAACGACTTGCTTAAAAGACCTCTGGTCCCATTTCCCCAATACTCCCACGATCCTGCTGTCCTTAAGTGCGACGTAAAAATCTTCCTTTTTGAAATCCCGCAGGAACTCACTTCCCGGTTCAAAGTCCCGGCCTTCATAATAAGGATAAAACTGCTTATCCCGTCCATTACGCTGCAAACATTTCAAAATTTCATTCAGATCCTGCCCGCCTCCTCTTACTATGTCCACTCCTTTACTCTGAGCCTTAAGATGCCTTCTCAACTTGACTACGTAAGTATTATATACCCCAAAGTCGTGATACTGAGGCAGCCCGTCTCTGCCCGCGGTCAGCAAACTGATCGCTTGAGTGTTATCATATATAATGGTCGAGACATATGCTTTAACTTTGTTATCTGAGTGCAGGTTTTTCAGGGTGTGGTATCCCCGGCTTAGTAATGTGTGGTAACGATGATCCTTATGGATCCTTAAGCTGCTCAAATAGCCTAACGGAGCAACCTCGCCGTTCACAAAGGCCGGCTTAATTGACCGGCTTCCCATCCCGATAACATTTCCGTTCTCATACTCTCTGGCCGCAATTGTTTGATTGAATTTTCCCTCTGTGCGCGCCGCATAGAAATAACTTGGTTCGCGCTGAAAAGCTACACTGATCCTGCCTTCCATCGGCGTAGCCCGGATCAACGCCCTCAACTGAGCATCGTCTTTTTGGTCCGCCAATGAAAAGGAAAATCGTCTCATTTTACGTTCCCCGCATCCAATCCTTCAGCCAGAGGAAGCCCCTGCCTGTTCCTGATTTCCTTCCGGGAAAACAAATTGTAGGCGAAGTATCTCACCATCATATTAAAGCTTTTGCAATTATTCTGAAGATCAGTTGCCCTTCTTAAGACTGAAGATAGTTTGTAGAAATCCGCCCGCGCTTTCATACACGCGCTGGAAAGCTCCTGCGGTGTAAAGTTTTTTGGCCTGAATGCCACATCGCCGAATTTATAATTCGCATCCAACCACCATTTATCGGATAAAAGCCTGTGCTGTGCCCGGAATTGCCCATATAACGGCGTTCCGGGAAAAGGCACTAAATGGTTAAAAGCAGCCAGAAAAAGCTTCTGTTTGAGGGCAAAATCGAGTGTCCTTTTAATTAAATCGTTATCATCACCGTCATAGCCGAAGATGAACGTTCCGTATATAACGATCCCGATCTCCCTAAATTTTCTTAAAGCTATTTCGTATTCTCCGGAACGCATATTCCAGGTCTTACCCATTTGCGCCAAGTTATCCTTATTTAAGGATTCAAACCCGGTAAGAAGGCCAAGACAACCGCTTTTTTTCATAAGCGCCAACAGTTCGCTGTCGCTTGCCATATTTATGCTGCCCTGGCTGATCCAATTGATCTTCAGCGGTATTAACGCCCTAAAGAGTTCTTTCGCGCGCTCAAAGTCAGCGGTAATATTATCGTCAACGAAGAAGATCTCTTTCTTTCGCGTAAGCTCGATCTCTTTTACTATTTCTTTTACGGGACGATAATTGTATGATTGTTTGTAAAAACTTGATATTGAACAAAAAGCGCAACTAAAACCGCATCCCCTGCCGGACTCAACAAGGGTGATCGGAATGTATTTCTTTCCTTTTAAAATACTTCTTCTGGGTTTTGTGCCGTTGAGGACCGGCCGCCGAGAAGACCGGTAAATATTCTTGAGCGACTTTCTTTTAACGTCGTTAACAACCTCATTCCACAGATCTTCCGCCTCACCGGCCATAATAGAATCGGCAAATTCACCGGCTTCTTCCGGCATGAGGGTCGGATGATACCCCCCGAGGATAACCGGCACGCCTCTTTTACGAAAATGAGCCGCGATCTGGTATGACCTGCGAGCGGTGTATGTTTCCACGTTGAGAGCCACCAGATCGGTTTTCTCATCGTAAGGGATCGCTTC
>CAZPNW010000135.1:0-10102 GCA_964588175.1 uncultured Planctomycetales bacterium | reverse complement strand
CGTTATCCTGCCTGCGGCGTCTTCCGGTATCCTGGCGGCGGTCATGCTGGGGATCGGAAGAGTGATCGGAGAAACAATGGCCGTGATGATGATCACCGGCAATTCCGCGGTTATTCCGTCCTCGCTTTTACAACCGGTGCGTACCTTGACCGCTACCATTGCCGCGGAAATGGGAGAAGCAGTTGTCGGCAGTGAACATTATTTCGCTTTATTCGCCATAGGTATCGTATTATTTTTGATCAGTTTCGCGGTCAATGTCACCGCTGATCTATTCCTGCACAAAAAACGATGAGACTCAACCCTCAAAGGACACAAAATATCGCGTTTTTCTTTTTATTCCTGGCTACTTTTTTAGTCGTGCTGCCGGTCGGTTTGATCGTTCTTGTTATTATCCAAAAAGGCTTACCGGCGATCAATTGGCAATTTCTTTCCGATATCCCCCGGCAGGGGATGCGCGCTGGAGGGATATTTCCTGCTATTGTCGGTACGATATATTTGGTAACAGGCGCGATCATTTTCGCCCTTCCCATAGGGCTTTTGGCGGCTGTCTATTTAAGCGAATATTCTAAGGATACTTTATTGACCAGGATGATAAAATTGGCGATCGTGAATCTGGCAGGCGTTCCTTCAGTGGTATACGGGTTATTTGGCCTGGCGCTTTTTGTTGTTTTCCTGAAATTCGGGGCGTCCATTCTTTCCGGTTCTTTGACGCTGGGTATCATGATCCTGCCGATCATTATAACGACTTCTCGTGAAGCCCTGGAGAGTGTTCCGTCTTCGTTTCGCGAGGTCAGCCTTTCTTTGGGAGCAAGTAAATGGCAGACCATCCGCCATATTGTCTTGCCGAACGCGATTCCCGGTATTTTAACGGGGACGATCCTGGGGTTGGGCAGGGCAGCGGGGGAGACAGCGCCTATTCTTTTTACGGTCGCGGCTTTTTATCTGCCGCGCCTGCCGGAATCGGTATTTGACCAGGCAATGGCATTGCCCTATCATTTGTATGTGATCTCAACGCAGGTGCCGAATGTCGACGAGAAGATCCGCTACGGGACTGCGCTGGTTTTGCTGGCCCTGGTGCTCTTTATGAATTTAGTCGCTATTATCATACGGTATCAATTCAGGAAGAGAAAGAAATGGTGAAATTCAATATTGAGGGCCTCAACATCTGGTTCGGGGGAGCGCATGCGTTGCGTAATGTCCGTATGGACATACAAACTCATGAGATCTTAAGCGTGATCGGGCCTGCTAACAGCGGAAAGACTACGTTTTTGCGCATGCTCAACCGGCTCAATGAACTGCAAATGCATTTCCGCATGGAAGGCGCGGTTTCACTCGACAAAAAAGATATACGCTCTCTCGAGTTAGAGCTTTTACGCAAGAAGGTGGGGATGGTCTTTGCGATGCCTATGCCGCTGCCGTTATCAATATATGATAACGTGGCATATGGCGCGCGGATGCATAATATACGTGATAAAAAGACATTAGGCCGGCTTGTGGAAGAATCCTTGAAACAGGCGTATATCTGGGACGAAGTAAAAGACCGGCTTTCTCTTTCAGCATTTAAGTTGTCCGGTGGACAGCAACAGCGCCTTTGCATCGCGCGCACCCTGGCGGTGGAGCCGGAAGTCATATTGTTTGATGAGCCCTGTTCCGGGCTTGATCCGATATCGACAGCGAAAGTGGAAGAAACAATGCTTAAGCTTAAAGAACAATACACTATTGTTTTGGTGACGAATAATGTAAAACAAGCCGCGCGGGTGGGGGATAGGACGGCTTTTTTTCTGGCAGGGGAGCTTATTGAAATAGATAAGACAGATAAGATCTTTACCGCGCCTAAGGATAAACGGACAGAAGGTTATATCATGGGTAAATTCGGATAATATTCTTTGCTATGGTTAAAATAGTTACGCATAATTTAAATCTGTGGTACAGCGACTTCCAGGCCTTAAAAAGCGTTTGTGTCAGCCTTCAGGAAAAAAAGATCACCGCGATCATCGGCCCTTCAGGCTGCGGTAAATCGACGCTTTTACGGGTCTTTAACCGGATGAATGACTTAGTCGATGGTGTCAGGATGGAAGGGAAAGTTTTAATTGCCGGAAAGAATATTGTGGACCAAAAAATCGATTTAGTTGAATTGCGCAAGAATGTGGGCATGGTTTTCCAAAGGCCTAATCCTTTTCCTTTGAGCATTTTTGAGAACGTGGTGTTCGGTTTAAAGGTCCATGGCCTGGCGCAAAACAAAGAAAACTTGTACAGGGTCGTTGAAGAGAGCTTGCGTTCAGTGCTTTTATGGGATGAATTAAAGGACAGGCTGCATGAAACCGCGTTGGGCCTGTCGCTTGAACAAAAACAGCGGCTTTGTATAGCCCGGCTTATCGCGGTAAAACCCGATATATTATTAATGGATGAGCCGTGTTCTTCGCTTGATCCGCAGGCAACCGCGCGTATTGAAGAATTAATGCGTGAACTTAAAACTGACTATACGATCGTCATAGTCACGCATAACATGCAGCAGGCTGCGCGTGTTTCCGATGATACGGGTTTTATGCTTTTAGGAGAGTTAGTGGAATTTGGTAAAACTGAGAACGTATTTACCGCGCCGAAGGATAAGCGGACGGAAGAATATATTACGGGAAGATACGGATAGAGCCTCGTAAGGTGATGAGGGGATTTGGTCGCAGGTCACATGACACAAGACACAAGTAATCGATAGTCTATAGTAGACGCTTAACTTTACGGTTTTTGCTTTAAGCGCACATTTGAAAACTTTCGGCACAAGGGTTTTATCTGCAGTGCGCAAAGATTTACGGCGAGTCGAAGCACGCTCTTTACGTAAGTCTATAGCGTAAACGAGCCGTAAACTGTAGCGCACGGCGAAAGTTTTTTGTGCGCGTAAGCGAAAACCGTAAAGTAGTATCATAAAAGACACCACAAAAGCGTGTTGAGCGAGAAAACCGGCAGGTTCATTTTTCGGTCGCAAGTCTCAGGTCACAGGTTGCAAGTAGTCAATAGTCCCGGAGGGGGCATTAAATATAAAAATTCGTTATTTCAGGCGATTTATGTTAAACTGTAATATATTCGGGAGGAGCTATGCAGAGGCATTTTGATGATGAGTTAAAGGAATTGCATAAGGATATCTTAAAGATGGCTGCCTTGACGCAGGAATCTATCTATAAGTCCATTGAAGCGTTAAAGAACCGCGATCGGCAGGCATCCCAGGAAGTCATTGGCCATGACAATTCTATTGATGAACTGGAGCTGGCGATCGATGAACGTTGTATTGACCTGATCGCACGGTATCAGCCGATGGCAGGTGATCTGCGGTTTATTTCTACTGCCATGAAGATCAACGCCGAGCTTGAGCGTATCGCTGATCTGTCAGTTGATATCGCGGAACGGGTGCTTGAATTGGTTGATAAGCCGTTATTGAAACCATTGATAGATATCCCGAAATTGTCGGTCATTGCCCAGAATATGGTGCATGATTCCATCGACGCGTTTGTGAATAAGAATGTTGATTTGGCCAAGAAAGTGGTTTTGTTTGATTCAGAAGCGGATAAGCTGCGCAACCTGGTCCAGGATGAGTTGATCAATGATTATATGTCGGTTGACCCTAAAACCGCTGACCGGGCGGTCCCCCTTTTACTGATAGCCCGGCATCTTGAGCGTATCTGTGACCATGCGACCAATATCGCCGAAGATGTGGTTTATCTGGTTGAAGCAAGAGTGGTAAAACACCATCCCGAAGCGCTGTAGCAGGCAGTCGATTATCTCCTTGACCCTCTTTGAAATTATGCTATGATTAATATTTAAGTAAATTTCAGAGAGCTCCGCTTTCCTTTTGAGAAGACTTTTCTGCCAAAATTACCGTATGAAAGAGAGAATCGTTGCCTGGATCAAGAAACAAGTGCGCCTCGCTCAGGTAAAAGGCATTGTGATGGGGTTAAGCGGAGGGATCGATTCCAGTGTAATTGCCGCTTTAGCTAAACAAGCGGTTGGGACAAAGCGGCTTTTAGCTTTGATCTTACCCTGTCATAGCCAGAAAGAAGATATGGCGGACGCGCTCCTGGTCGCCCGGCATCTGGGTATAAAGACGAAAGTCATCGATTTATCCGGTTTATATGATATGTTTCTCGAGGTATTGCCCAAGGGGAATAAGCTGGCTTTAGCGAATTTGAAATCCCGGCTGCGGATGGTTGTTTTTTATTATTATGCCAACACCTTAAATTTCCTGGTTTGCGGCACGGGCAATAAAAGCGAGCTTATGATCGGGTATTTTACCAAGCATGGCGACGGAGCCACCGATATACTTCCCATCGGCGACCTGTTGAAGAAAGATGTCCGCAAGCTTGCGCGCGCATTAGATATCCCTGAGCGGGTGATCATTAAGCCTCCGACTGCCGGCCTTTGGCCCGGACAGACTGATGAAGGAGAGATGGGCCTGAGCTATCCTGAATTGGATGAGATATTAGAGCGTTTGGAGAAAAAACAGATCCCGCTTGTCGCAAAAAAGAAAGTCGATAGGATAAAAAAGATGATCGCCGGCTCTGAACATAAGAGGCAGGGGCCGAAGATCTGTTATCGATGAAACGGAGGAACATATCATGGATGAGATATTGGAGATATTAGAAAAAGACGCGCGTTTAAGCGTCAATGAGATCGCTACCATGCTTAAGAAGAAACCGGCTGAAGTCAAGAAAGCGGTCTTAAAGTTTGAAAAAGAAGGTATTATCCTGCGGTATAAGACCATCATTAATAAGGAGTTGGTCAGGGATCCTGATACGAGTGTGCGCGCCTTGATCGAGGTTGATATTACCCCTCAGAAAGACGTGGGTTTTGATAAGGTCGCCGAACGGATTTATTCCTTCCCTGAAGTCTCCAGCTGTTATCTGGTATCAGGTACCTATGACCTGCTGTTGATCGTTGAAGGAAAAGATATGCATACCGTTTCTAATTTCGTGGCGGAGAAACTGGCGCCGATGGTAAATGTGAAAGGCACATCGACCCACTTTTTAATGAAGAAATATAAAGAAGACGGGGTTATTTTAAAACATAAAGAAGATCATGCGCGGATAGCAATATCGTATTGATCATAACGGGCAAGAGAGAAGAGTCATGAACGATAGGATCGCTCATATAGTCAAAAAAATGCAGCCTTCGGGAATACGGGCTTTTTTTGACCTGGTTCTGGGGATGAAAGACGTGATCTCCCTGGGAGTGGGTGAGCCTGATTTTGTCACTCCCTGGCCGATACGGGAGGCGGGTATTTATTCTCTTGAACAGGGGTTTACATCGTATACCTCTAACAAAGGGTTATATAAGCTGCGTTTGGGTATCAGCCGGTATTTAAAAAATAAGTTTCATCTGGATTATTGCCCTGATGAAGAGATCTTGATCACGGTGGGAGTCAGCGAAGGAATGGATCTGATCTTGCGCGCGATCACTAACCCCGGGGATAAGGTTTTGGTCCCGATCCCCAGTTATGTTTCTTACGGGCCGATGACCGAGTTGGCAGGAGGCATCCCGGTTTATATCGATACTGAAAAACAAAGGTTTAAATTAACGCCGGCTGATTTAGAGAAGCATATCGACCGTAAGACTAAAGCGATCATCTTTAATTATCCCGCAAACCCGACCGGTGTTTCTTATACACGCAAAGAGCTCTTGGAGATCAATAGGATCCTTTTGAAGCATAATGTTTTGTGCATTTCGGATGAAATATACGGTGATTTGACCTATGATTTCGAGCATACGTCTTTTGCGAGCCTCCCTCGCGCGAAAGATAATACGGTTTATCTTGACGGATTCTCTAAAAGCTACGCGATGACCGGATGGAGGGTCGGTTTTGCCTGCGGCCCGAAAGAGATCCTTGCCGCGATGACCAAGATCCATCAATATACGATCATGTGCGTCTCGATCACTTCCCAGATGGCAGCGTATGAAGCTTTGCAAAGCGGCAGGAAATCGGTAGAGGAGATGAAGCGGGAGTACCGCAGGAGAAGAGAATTTATTGTGGATGCGCTTAATCAATTAGGCCTGCCGTGCATGATGCCTCAGGGGGCTTTTTACGCCTTTGCCTCCATTAAGAAAACAGGCATGAGTTCAATTGATTTCGCGCAAGCATTGTTAAAAGATCAGAAAGTCGCTGTTGTCCCGGGTAACGCTTTTGGAAGATCGGGCGAAGGATATGTCAGGATGTCCTATGCTTCAAGCCTGGAGAATCTTAAAGAAGCGGTCAACAGGATCGCGTTATTCTTGCGAAGGGAAATCAAACATGGTTAAAGCAGTTAAGGTTGTAAAAAAGAAAGAGAATTACCAGGTATATGTCAAACAGATCGAGGCGCTTTCAAAGGTGGCAAATCTGATCACCTCCGGTTTATATATGGATGAGCTGCTGCGTTTGATCGTGCAGGTAACCGCCGAGATCATGAATTCTAAGATCTCCTCGCTTATGCTGCTTGACCCGGATAAGAAAGAATTAGTGGTCCGGGCGACGCAGTCTATATCAGAGGCGTATAATAAGAAGCCGAATGTTAAATTAGGGGAAGGTATTGCCGGCATCGCCGCGCAGGAAAATAAGGCAGTCTTTGTTTTGGATGTTAAAGAAGATTCCCGGTACCTTAACCGCGATATCGCGGTTAAAGAAGGCCTTTGTTCTTTGGCGTGTGTGCCCTTAGCAGTTAAGGGAAGGGTTATCGGAGCCTTGAACTGTTACACTTCCAAAAAGCACGCCTTTACCAAACATGAAATAGATATTTTAACCGCATTGGCTAATCAGGCAGCGGTGGCGATCGAGAACGCGGAACTGGATGTCCGCGCCCGCACTGCCGAAGAAGCTTTGACTACCAGGAAACTCGTTGAACGCGCGAAAGATATCTTATCTCAGGAGGCCAATATCTCGTCTGCGGAAGCATTCCGCCTGATCCAGAAACAAAGTATGGATATGCGTAAGAGTATGCGTGAGATCGCTGAAGCGGTCATTTTGGCAAAAGATATCAGAGGCAAAAGAGATTAAGCAATAAGGGCTTGACAAAAGCAGCTTGTTTGATAAAATAATCATTAATACAAAGAAGTGATGTAAGACATAGAAGTCTTTTTGCAGCTTCGCAAAAAGATTTTTTTTTGCCCACGAGGCCACCAAACAATCAGATATGTTTGGGTGTTGAAACAAAAACTAAGGCGTTTTTTCCTCCAATGATTGGATGAAGGGCGCCTTTTTCCTTTATGGCTGAAAAAGAAGGGTTCTATAAATCAATTAAGATCGCGGGGGTCGTTTCTTTTATACCGTTGTTGTTAGCCTCCGGTCCGGTGGCGGGGTATCTGGCGGGTGAATATTTTGTAAAGAAGTTTCATGCTGGTTCCGGGGTGTATTTTATTTGTATCGGCGCGGGGTTTTTAGTGAGCCTGATAGAGATCATACGGCTTATTAAGTTTGTATTGCAGGTAGATAAGAAGCCGTGAGAGTCGCAAAGGAGTCTACAGGTCATAGTTAAGGGAAACCCGGAGAACAGGTAAGCCGGGACTAGGGAAGCAGTAGATTGGGGAATCGGGGAACCAGAAATAGTAAATTAATGATAAAGTTTAAAAATCAAATAACAAGGGAAGGTTAAAGTTTAAATAATAAATTTTAAAATTGATACTTTAATCTTTGAATTTCCTTTGTTATTTAGTCTTTATCCTTTAAACTTTGCCGTGGCCTAATATTTTTACCCGCACCTAATTTATAAAAGTAATAAGAAATGCAGGGAAACTAATATGGTAGAAGGCGCTGTTGTACAGCATGAATTACCTGATGTGCTGGCGTTGCTTGCGGAAAGATTCAAGGGTAATCCATTTTTTGAAAATCTGTATATCTGGGAACACGTTGTTTATTCGCTCTTTATTATGGCAGTGATCTCGGTAATTGCTTTTTATGCCACGAGAAAAAGTTCTTTGATCCCGGGGAGGCTGCAGAACGCGGTTGAGATCTTGGCGGGCGGGTTGGATGATTTTGTCTGTGGTATCCTGGGGCCGAAAGGAAGACGGTATACTCCCTTTATCGGGACGCTCTTTATCTATATACTTTTTATGAATCTTTCCGGTTTGGTGCCGTTCCTGAAGCCTTCGACGTCAAGCTGGTCAACGACCCTGGCGCTGGCGCTGTGTGTTTTCTTTTACGTTCAGTACTCCGCATTGAAGGAGCTGGGTTTACGGGGATATCTCGATCACCTGGCAGGAAAACCGCGCGGCGCGATCGCGTTCTCGATCCTCATTCCTTTGTTGATGTTCTTTTTGCATCTGGTGGGAGAATTGATCAAGCCGATCAGTTTATCGCTTCGTCTGCGCAGTAATATCTGGGGTGATGATGTGTTATTATCTGTCCTGGCGAATTTCGGTATGAGAGGTTTTCCCTTGTTGTTCTTTAATATGATCTCATCGCTTTTAGCGGCGGTTGTTCAGGCAGTGGTTTTTTGTCTTTTAAGCACGATCTATTTTGCTGTTGTTTTAACCCATGAAGAGTAAGAAAAAAAGGAGGAAGTATGGATCTGAAATTCGCACTTGCATTGAGCCTTCCCTTAGGATTAGGGGTAGCTGCGTTTGGGTCTGCGATAGGATTAGGAAAAGCTGTTTCTTCCGCGATGGATGCGATTGCCCGCCAACCGGAGGCTTCAACGAAAATATTGATCAATATGACCATCGGCTGCGCGTTTATCGAGGCAATCACTATTTATGCCCTGGTTTTCTCATTTGTATTATCGGGGAAATTCTAAACATTCTTGTAAACTATGGAACTTTTAAAGTTATTAAGCGGCAGTGAAATTGTCGCGCAGGTTTTAAGTTTTCTTCTTCTGCTTTTTGTCTTGCGTGTGTTTGCTTGGAAGAAGATCTTAAGCGTATTAGACCAACGTAAGGAGCGTATTGCCGCGGAATTCAAGAAAATCGAGTATACTAAGGCTGAGGTCGCGCGCATCAGGGCTGAATATGAAGCAAAGCTGGGCGGGATTACCGCTGCCGCCAAGCTGCGGATCCAGGAAGCGGTCATTGACGGCAGAAAGATCGTGGAGGATTCTAGAAAAAAAGCTTACGAGCAAGCGCAGGAAATTATCACCAATGCCCAGGCAAGCGTTAAATATGAGCTTTCAAAGGCAAAACAGGAATTAAAAAGAGAAATCGTCGATCTGGCGATGAATGCCGCGGAAAATATCATTCAGGAAAAACTGACGGAAGAAGAAGACAGGAAATTAGTGGAGGATTTTCTCAAGCGGATGGATGATCTTTAGATGAAGCCTAATTTTAAAGACAGGATAGTCGTCAACAGGTACGCGGAAGCGTTCCTGGGTTTCGCCAGGGACGGTGCTCATCGCCCGCAGGCTATCGAGGATTTAAAGAGCCTCAAGGCCCTGATGAATGATAATCCTGATTTTCTTGGATTCCTGCACAGCCTGGAAATCACCCTCAGCGAAAAATACGGTTTTATCGATGCTGTATTGGGTGATGCATTCCTGCCTGAAACAAAGCAATTCTTGAAACTTCTTTTAGAGAAGGGACGTATTGATAAGATCACTGATATTATCGAATATGTCAGGGTGAAATATTCGCATTACGGAGGATCCGAGGTGCTCTTGAGAACGAGTTATCTTCTGGATTTGGACCTTATCAAGAGTATTGAGAAGAAATTGGAAATGAAATATTCGCAAAAGTTCAAGTTTTATATCGATCTTGATTCAAGTCTGCTCGGCGGTGTGCAGATAATTATTGGAAATACCGTTATTGACGGTTCAGTACGCAGGCGCCTTGATGAACTTCGCGAGAAGCTTATGGCGGTAAAGGTATAATATGGCACTCAAACCGGAAGAAGTAACTTCGATCATTAAGAAAGAACTGGAGAAATACCGTTCCCGTTTAAGGGTTGAATCTATCGGGACGGTCATTCAGGTAGGCGATACCATCGCCCGTATTTACGGCCTTGACGATGTCATGATGGGGGAATTGGTTGAATTCTCCGACAATATCATGGGCATGGTCTTTAACCTTGAGGAAGACAGTGTCGGGGTAGTGGTGTTCGGCACGGATACCCCGGATAAAAATATTAAAGAAGGAGATATCGTCAAGCGTACCGGCA
>CAZPNW010000134.1:0-4773 GCA_964588175.1 uncultured Planctomycetales bacterium | reverse complement strand
TCAAAGCCCGATCGTTACCGTGGTCAATGATGCCCGTGTTGTTTCTGTCCAGGGGGAGAAAATGGTAAGCGGTCTTGTTATAGATCACGGAGGTAAACAGCGCCTACTCGGTGTGCAGGGGGTATTTGTGGAAATCGGCCTTATCCCTAATTCTGAGTTTATCTCCGGCATTGAGAAGAACCCTTTGGGTGAGATTATCGTGGATAAGTATAACCAAACCAGTATCCCGGGGATCTTTGCCGCCGGAGATGTAACCGATGTCCCTGAAAAACAGATCATTATTGCCGCCGGTGAGGGGTCGAAAGCTTGTCTAAGCGTGTTCCGGTATCTGGCAAAACAGTCGTCTTCATGAAAAGGAAAAAAGAAGATATAATGGGTGAGTATAAAAATTTTGAAAAACAGCGGATAGTAAAACAATTATTATTCTCCGGATTTTTTATTCTGGTCCTTGTCGGCAGTTGGTTCCTGCCGCTCCTGGGATTTTTTATCCCTCTATGTATGGTTTTGGGCATAAGCATCGCTTTCTTCAAGGGCAGGAAGTGGTGCGATTGGTATTGCCCGCGCGGGAGTTTTTGGGATTATGTGATTAAGCCTTACAGCCCCCAGAAAACAATTCCCGCGGTTATTAAGAGCATTCCTGCGCGCTTGATCATCTTGGCTTTCCTGATGGGTATCATGGTTTGGCAGATCGTAAACCGTTGGCCAAATCCCTATAAAATAGGGCAGTTTTTCGCGATGATGCTTACTGTAACTACTGTTATAGGGATTATTCTTGCTTTGATGTATCATCAGAGAATATGGTGTTATATATGTCCTATCGGCACTATATCGAACTTGACCGGTAAGAATAAAAAACCGTTAAAGATCAGCTCTCATTTATGTGTTGAGTGTAAACAGTGTTACAAGGTTTGCCCGATGCAAATTAAACCGTATAGTTATAAGAAGAATGAAAGCGTTATTGATATTAAAGATGGTGATTGTTTGAAGTGTGAATCTTGTGTATATGCCTGTCCGAGAAAAGCCTTGAAATTCTAATAATTCTCGTAACTATAAGGAGTATATAGAATTTCTCCTTGACAAAAAAATATCTCGTGTTATCATCTACTTATATGATAGAGTTAGTGGTGATTGGTGTTCGGGAGGTCCTGTAATGAAAATATCTACAAAAGGCCGCTATGGCGTCCGGTTAATGTTAGAATTAGCTTTACATTATGGCCAAGGGCCGGTTTTCTTAAAAGATATTTCTGAAAAACAGGGTATATCAGAGAAGTACCTTTGGCAACTGATCGCTCCGCTGAAAGCTGTCGGGTTGGTTAATTCACTGCGAGGCGCGCATGGAGGATATATTCTGGCAAAACCTCCGGCGCAGGTAACGTTAAAAGACATTGTTGTAATATTAGAAGGTTCTTTGTCTGCCGTAGAATGTGTGGAGGTTCCTAAGGGCTGCGTAAGGATGCAGATGTGTATAGCCCGCGATGTCTGGAAGGAAGTTTCTGAAAAGATCGCGCAAGTGTTAGAATCCATTACACTGCAGCAAATGGTGGACAGGCAGCATCAAAAAGAAGCGCAGTGTCAATTGTATTCCATTTAAATAATGAAAGAGCGCGGGAAACGCGCCGGGGGTATTGATGAAAATCGCGGATAATATAACGAAATTAGTGGGAAATACGCCGTTGGTAAAGATCAATAAGTTGAGCCAAGGAACTGGTGCAACAATTGCGGCTAAGTGTGAGTTCTTTAATCCGCTTTCGAGTGTTAAAGACAGGATCGGTGTTGCCATGATCGATGACGCCGAAAAAAAAGGCTTTATTAAAAAGAATACTGTTATTATCGAACCGACAAGCGGGAATACGGGCATCGCTCTGGCTTTTGTCTGCGCTGCCCGCGGGTACCGGTTGATCTTGACCATGCCCGATACGATGAGTTTAGAGCGGCGGCAGCTTCTCATAACTCTCGGAGCCGAGATCGTATTGACTCCCGGGGCAGAAGGGATGAGCGGGGCCATCGGGAAGGCAGAAAGTTTAGCGCGTGAAACCGCCGATTCTTTTATACCTCAGCAATTTAAGAATCCTTCTAACCCCCGGATCCATCGGGAAACTACCGCGGAGGAGATCTGGCGTGATACCGACGGTAAGGTTGATATCCTTGTTGCCGGCGTGGGTACAGGCGGTACTATTACCGGTATAACTGAAGCGATCAAAGCAAGAAAACCGGAGTTTCGCGCGATCGCGGTTGAACCGAAAGATTCTCCGGTGCTTTCCGGAGGAAAGCCGGGCGCGCATAAGATCCAGGGTATAGGCGCCGGTTTTGTCCCTGAAGTCTTAAAAAAAGAGTTGTTGGATGAGATTATCCAGGTAAGTAATGATGACGCGGCAGAAACAGCCCGCAGATTGGCAAAAGAAGAAGGGATCTTGGCCGGGATTTCTTCGGGGGCGGCGGTTTTCGCGGCTTTAACCGTGGCAAAAAGACAGGAGAATAAAGGGAAATTGATCGTGGTAATATTGCCTGATACCGGTGAACGGTATCTATCCACGAATTTGTTTGTCTAATGGAGAGAAGTTTGTTATAATTCTTGGTAAACGAAAAGGAGAATTAAATGGCACTTGATGATATTAAGATTTCCCGGGCGATCATTGACGCGTACGCGGATAAATTACGAAAATCCCTTGATGTCGAGGTGGCGATCGTCGGCGGAGGCCCCGCGGGGCTGACCTGCGGGTATTATTTAGCCAAAGAGGGCGTCAATGTGATCTTAATTGAACGCAAGCTCGCTATCGGCGGCGGTATGTGGGGCGGCGGGATGATGTTCAACGAGATCGTGGTCCAGGAAGAAGCCAAGGAGATCCTTGATGAAATGGATGTCCGTACCAGGGAGTATGAAAAAGGATATTATTTATCAGATTCCATTGAAGCGATCTCGACCATTACCTCTCAAGCGGTGAAGGCGGGAGTGAGGATATTAAATTGTATTTCTGCCGAAGATGTGATGATCCGCAGCGGCTGTATCGCGGGGCTGGTGCTGAACTGGTCGGCAGTCGATATTGCCAAGCTTCATGTCGATCCGCTGTCGATCCGGGCAACCTATACGGTCGATGCTACGGGGCATGCGGTGGAGATATGCCGTATTACTGAAAGAAAAGTCGGAGCTGTTTTAAAGACCGAGACCGGAAAGATCGTCGGTGAAGGTTCGATGTGGGCCGATAAAGGCGAAGAATTCATCATTAAGAATACGAAAGAGGTATATCCCGGGCTTTATGTCTGCGGTATGGCTGCTAACGGCGTATTCGGCGGCCCGCGTATGGGCCCGATATTCGGAGGAATGCTTCTTTCGGGGAGAAAGTTATCCAAAGAGTTGATACATAAATTAAAAAAGGCGAATAAAAAATGAAAACAGTAGCTGAGATTAATGAAAAAATAAAGAAGGGTAATGTCGTTGTTGTTACTGCGGAAGAGATCATTGACTTGGTTGAGAAGAAGGGGGCTCACAAAGTTTCTCAGGAAGTCGATGTTGTCACGACAGGGACCTTCGGCCCTATGTGCTCTTCCGGAGCTTATTTTAATATCGGCCATAGTAAACCCCGTATTAAGATCGGCGGCGGTACGTGCACGCTTAATGATGTGCCCGCGTATACCGGGTTTGCCGCGGTAGATGTTTATCTGGGGGCTACCGCCCTGCCGGATGATGATCCGCGCAACAAGATATATCCGGGTGAATTCAGGTATGGCGGAGCGTATGTCATCCAGGAATTACTTGAAGGCAGAGATGTCCGTTTGGAAGCCTCCAGTTATGGCACTGATTGTTATCCCCGCAGGAAGCTTGAGACATTCATTAATTTGCGCGATTTAAATGAGGTAGTGCTTTTTAATATCCGTAACGCCTATCAAAATTACAATGTGGCGGTTAATCTTTCTGATAAGACGATCTATACGTATATGGGGGCGCTTAAGCCGGGCCTGGGAAACGCCAACTATTGTTCGGCGGGGCAGTTGTCGCCGTTGCTTAAAGACCCGTATTATAAAACGATCGGGATCGGCACCAGGATATTTTTAGGCGGAGGGATCGGTTACGTTTCCTGGCAGGGGACTCAGCATAATCCCGGTGTCTTGCGTAAAGACAACGGTATTCCCTGTGTGCCGGCGGGCACATTAGCGGTTATCGGAGATTTAAAACAGATGAAGCCTCAATGGCTTCGCGGCACGAGTATGCTTGGTTACGGAGTAAGCCTGGCCGTCGGGATCGGTGTCCCTATCCCTGTCCTGAATGAAGAGATACTCGTCAATGCCGCGCGTAAAGATGCCGAGATATTCACGCAGGTCGTCGACTACAGCCAGTCTTATCCGAATTGTATCCCCGGGTCACTGGGCGAAGTTAATTACGCGCAGCTGAAATCCGGGAAGATCCCTGTCCAGGGGAAAGATGTTCCGACTGGCGCGTTGTCCAGTTATTCCAAAGCACGAGAGATCGCTTTAGAGCTGAAAGATTGGATAACCAAAGGGGATTTCCTCCTCTCGGAGTCAGTCGCGCCTTTACCGGCTTTTGATTCAGGATATACCGTTAAACCATTAAAAGAACGGCCGATAAAATTGCCGTAAGAGAGTAAAAGGGAATCGTTATGGAAGGCTACAGCTCTGTGTTAATGGATTATTTCCTTAATCCCCGTAATGTCGGGGAAATGAAGAATCCCAGCGGGACAGGCAGGGTCGGTAATATCGTTTGCGGGGATATTATGGAGCTTTACATTAAAGTGGAGAATGATATTATTACGGACGCCA
>CAZPNW010000133.1:0-7423 GCA_964588175.1 uncultured Planctomycetales bacterium | reverse complement strand
ATGTACTTCTTGGCGTTATCCCATGCCCCGCCCGAATTTGCCATCATGACCGCCAGGACAAATCCGGTAACGGTAGCCCCGGTCAAGAGGCCGACAACCGCGTCTACTCCTATCAAGAGCCCGATAGCAATGGGAGAAACGATCGCCAAAAGCGATGGCATCACCATTTCTTTTTGCGCAGCCACGGTAGCAATAGTTACGCACTTGGCATAATCAGGCTTGGCTTTTCCTTCCATCAGACCGGCTATTTCCTTAAACTGCCGGCGGACTTCAACCACGATCTTCCCGGCTGCCCGGCCGACCGCGCGCATGGTTAGAGAACAGAAAAAGAACGGCAGCATGCCGCCGATAAAAAGCCCGACAAGCACCGTAGGGTTCATCAAACTCAAATTCATTTCTTTACCGCTGAGAATGATCTGCTCATGATACGCGGCGATCAATGCCAACGCCGTAAGCGCGGCTGATCCTATAGCAAACCCCTTACCGGTAGCCGCGGTAGTATTACCTAATGAATCAAGCGCGTCGGTCCTTTTACGCACTTCAGGAGGCAGATGGGACATTTCAGCGTTACCGCCGGCATTATCAGCCACAGGGCCGTAAGCGTCAGTCGCCAAGGTGATCCCCAACGTCGATAGCATCCCGACCGCGGAGATCGCCACGCCATAAAGGCCGGAATTAAAGCTTACCGCTCCTCCCGACAAATAAAAGCTCAACAAGATCGCGACACCGACAATGATGACCGGTAAAGCAGTTGACATCATACCGACCGCAAGCCCTCCGATAATAACGGTCGCCGGGCCGGTTAACGATTGCTCCGCGATAAAACGGGTTGGTTTAAAACCGCTCGAAGTATAATATTCGGTGACCAGGCCGATCAAAACACCGGCAACTAACCCGGAAATAACCGACCAATACACTCCCATATGCTCAACACCCAGGGCATATTTCACCAGGAAATAAGAAATTATCGCTACGATAAAAGAACTGGCAAAAACGCCTTTTCGTAACGCGGCAAGTAAAACTTTCTGGCTTGCCTCTTCTTTACTCTTGACAAAAAAGGTCCCGATGATCGAAGCGATGACTCCGACTGCCGCCATAACCATGGGAACAGTAACTCCCGGTACGCCTAATCCTGCCGCAACGCCTAACGCGGAGGTAGCAACTATCGAGCCGACATACGACTCGTAAAGGTCAGCGCCCATGCCGGCGACATCACCGACGTTATCACCGACGTTATCGGCGATAACCGCGGGATTTCTGGGGTCATCTTCAGGGATACCCGCTTCGACTTTACCTACCAGGTCAGCTCCGACATCAGCGGCTTTGGTGAATATCCCGCCGCCAACCCTGGCAAAGAGCGCCTGAGAGCTGGCACCCATACCGAAACAAAGCATAGTTGAAGTGATAGCAGTAATTTTATCCGCGCCTAACGGTGTGGGATGGATATTATAATACCAATCCAGGAAATAATACCAGATACTTAAGTCAAGCAATCCTAAGCCGACAACGGTCAATCCCATGACCGCGCCGCTGGAAAAGGCAACGCGCAATCCGGAATTCAAGCTCTTCATGGCAGCCGCGGCAGTCCGGTTTGAAGCGGAAGTCGCGGTATTCATGCCGATGAAACCCGAAAGGCCGGAGAATAAACCGCCGGTCAAGAACGCGAAAGGGACAAAAACCACCAGATATTTATTATAAGCCAATATACAAAGCAGGACAAAAACCACCCCAAAGAACCAGGAAACCCCTAAATATTGCCTTTTCAAGTACGCCTTGGCGCCGATTTTTACCGCCAAAGCTATCTCCTTCATGCGGTCGTTCCCCTGGTCCTGTTTTGAAATAAAAAACGCTAAATACGCGGCAAAGGTAAGCGCCATGATCGAGCCTACCGGAGCCAATAACAACAGATCGAATTGCATGTCTAACTCCTTTCTAAAAGTTAAAGCACTTATTGTAATATATTGTTTTCAATTGTCAAGCCTTTTGCGTTTATCACTATCTTCTTGCGGGCCATCCACTACTTTTGCCTCCACATCAATGACCCTCTTACCTTTTCTAACCGGACGTGTTGCTTCAGCGGAAACAAAAGTAGCTGCCTTCTTCACAGTCACCATCAGCACCAGAAAGAATAAAGCGGCCAACCCTACTTCAATCAAAAACCAAGTCTTGAAATCAAAAAAGATCAATCCGAAGAATAAATTAAAGAATATAAGGGTAGGCAGGAAACACCCGAGTTTACCAAAGAAAAGAAAGGATTGCGCGGCTTTATTGTTTTGCATAAGTGTTTTCCAAGGGAATATTTTGGCGAGATGTTAGAATTTGTTCCTTAAAATCACTAAAATAGCCGAATGAGGCACCACAACATACTTTTTACCTTCAAACTCTATCTCGATCCCTGCATTACGTAAAAAAATACAATAATCCCCCTCTTTTGCCTGCAAAGGGAAATATTTATTATCGAATTTAGGCGATTCCCAGGGTTCGATCTCCAAAGAAGAAGGATCAGGCACTGGATAACCGGGTCCGGTCTTCACAATGAGCCCGCCCTGTACCTTTTCTTTCTCTTTAACGCCCTGAGGAAGATACAATCCCGTATCTGTCTTGTCTTCTCCCATATCAGGAGCTATTAAAACCCTGTCGCCGACAACAATAAGTTCTTTTTTCATGGATTTATCTTAGCACAGAATATTTATGGTTACAAGGAATAGCACAGTTCGGTTATCGGCTGCGCAGAAAGCGCGCACCGGCGCAATTCCGATTAGCGCCGGGTGTGCTCGGTTATCGGTTATCGGTTACTGAGGCAGGTTTAACGCTCCGCAGTCAACTCTAAAGAAGAGAGGCCCGACAGTGAACTGCCGGGCCTCTCTTTGTCTTATCGGAGATTATAACTTGACTACTTTCGTAGCCTGCTCTCCCTTAGCACCCTTTTCGATCTCGAATTCTACTTCTTGACCTTCTTCTAAAGTTTTATAGCCTTCACCCTGAATTGCGCTATGATGTACGAAGACATCTTTACCAGACTCAGGAGTAATAAACCCATATCCCTTTTGGTTGCTGAACCACTTCACTTTACCTCTTGCCATTGCACGTTCCTCCTTTCAGATCAATATTCATAGTAAATATCAGCGGCAACAAAAAACCGCAAGGCTATATCCTCCTACCTTGCGGTTCAAGATTCCTATTGCCTTATTTACTACGTCTTTTTTAGTATACACTATAATCAAGATTTGTCAACTTATTTTTTGCCGCTGGTAGCGGCAAACGTTATTACCATTATTCAAGACCGGGACTTCTCAATTATAAAGTTTAACCGTTCAAGTCCCGGTCTTATTGCAATTCTATCATCATTCTGGAGGCTAAACCACCGAGTAAACGATTAGGCATGACACGAAGGGCGTTAATTTCCCTTAACAAATCCAAACTTTAGCATTTTAAAAAGCGCTTTCAATCTCCGGGATAATTTCGTTATAATTTTCGCGTTAAAAACAATGCTGCCGGTCGGTATTCTCTCAATACCGCACATTTTCTTTAGTGTTTTAAGGGAATCAACGGGCTCCTTGAAAAGACATGCTTCGGCCTCTAATCTTTTTAAAGCCTCTTCCCGGGAAAGGGCTCCCAGGCGGACCATAGCGCATAATTCCTGCTCAAGCACCGAAAAACCGTTCACCTTATTAAGCAAATAGTTCGAGGCATCGTGGATAACGCAATCAAAATGGCTCAGAAGCTTCGGAGTGGCGGGAAAAACCATGCCGCACTCTCTTTCCAACAAGGCAAACATCGCCTTTTCATCGTAAGGCTCAGAAAGGAAATACGCCAGGAATTCCGGCACTTCATTGGTTTGCGTTATTTCCCGGCTCAGTTTACGAGGGAAGATCTCGCGGAAAAACTCCTGCCTGCGCACCCTTACGATCAACTTGTCCAAAAAGAAACCCCATATCTGCTCCAAAGTCTTTTCCAAAACCACCCTATTCCTTTTCGCGTCATAAGGCAACAGGTTATTATCCAAGTTCAGCCGCACAAAATCAATGTTCCCGCGAGAGAAATCCTTGAGTATTTGATACGGGGAACGCCCATGGGCCCGGATAGGAACCTTATATTCCAACGCCAAACGGGTCCCCACAAGGAAATGAGCCGAAGTGCAGGCAAAGCAGGGATGGCCGTAAAGCATCACCGCGTTACGGAACATCTTTCTGATCAGGGACTCACGGGGTTTATAAAAAACATGGTCAACCCCCAGCTTTTTCACCAGTTTATGAATGTTTTCTCTCGCGCGATCGGTGATCAAACCCAGATCATTCGTATACGCGAGTACCCGCAATTTAAATTTATTTTTCAGCTGATAGGCAACATAGGCCCCGTCTTTTCCTCCACTGACACCTATCAAAACGTCATACTTATATTTACCGCGCACACGATCAAATTTTTCACGGAACACCGCCTCATTTCTTGAATAATCCAGTAACCTTCCCTTACCCGCTTCGATCTCGTTACAAAAATTACATATACCCTTCTCATCGAAAGAGATGCGGGGATAAGGGGATGACAATAGGCATTTTTTACAGATTTTCATAGTCAGCGCGCCTTATATTTCCTGATATCTTATCTTTTAATGGCAGCTTTACATTGTCCGCAGGGGACGATCTCTGCGTATTTCTCTTCTAAAACCAATCTTCTTATCTTATTCATTGCGTTTGAGTTCCATATTGAACGCAGAGAACTTTGATTACTGTCCCCCATGATCGAAGCCCTGCGCCAATCGTTAACACAAAAGATAACTTGCCCGTTAAATAATATATTCATAAAATAAAACGGCCTATAACATTGCTTTAAAATATTATTCTCATAAAAACCCCCCACCCAGCTTTTCATTTTACTTAAGATCATCCCTCGCACTCTCGCAGCTCTATAATCCTGATAATTTTCCAAGGCGCCTGCCCTATTAGAAACATCTACTACCTTCGTTTTGACGCCCTTTCTGTTCCAGAAGCTGACCGCATCATATATCTCTTTTTCATTATTTTTTGTGAGCACAAACCTAAGCACTACCTTTGATCTCATGACCGGATGTGATACTAATAGATCAATATTTTCAATGACTTTTTTATACTCAACGCCCTTATTTATGATGTTAAAGGTGCGTTCAGTATGGGCATTGAGGCTAATAGCCAAGATGTCCACTTGTGACTGAATAATCTCTTGAAAGCTGAATTCGCTTATCAATTCGCCGTTTGTGGTAAGTATTGCCGTTTTTTTCTGATTCAGAGCTTTAAAATGCTTTATCCATTGAAAGATCCTTTTGTCCAGCAATGGCTCATTCTGCAACGTGAAACACAGGCACGACAATAATGGCTCCCGAGCAGCCTGATGAACGATCTTTTCAAAAAGCTCCTGCGTCATGATGCCTTGTTCCTGCGTCCCTCTTAAGGCCGGATGAGGGCAAATAGGGCACTGCCCATTACATAAAGATTGGGTTTGTATTTGCAATAACATCGGAAAAGGAAGCGCTAAGGCGTATTTCCGAAAACACCGGAAAGACCGATTAATATATAAAACTGAATTTAAGCCATGCACTATTCTACGTTTATAATAAACGAGGTTTTTAAAGCCATCTAACACTTTGCTACTCCCGTCCACTACTAAAAGCTTCTTTAATAGGTAGTAAAGAAATTAACCAGTAAATTAATACCTTCTTCAAATCGAGCAGTCGTATAAGAAAGGCGCAGTGTATGCGGGATCCCGAAATCACTGCCCGGCACCGTTGCGACATGGGCCTTTTCCATGATCTTTACCGCAAGATCAAAAGAAGACCTAAACTTATTCTTTTTCATGAACTTCGCGCAATCTAATGTTATGTAAAACCCCCCGGCTGACGGCAGGGCATGAACAAGAGCTACATCTTTAAATTTCGCGAGCGTATGATCCCGGCGGCCCCGGTACAGATCCCGCAGATGATCAACCTCTTCTTGATGGTCAAGCGCTGCCATCGCCCCATACTGGACCACCGGATCAAGCGTCAAAAGAGTATGTTGTTGAATAACGGTTAACGGCATGATCAAATCATCAGGAACAATACAATATCCTACGCGGCGGCTGTACATCCGGTAACCTTTCGAAAAAGAATCGGTAACCACAAAAACCGACCTCGGATCCTCAAGCTGTAAAACCGAAACTGCCGGCCTGTCAAAGGACATGGTGGCGTAAATTTCGTCGCTGACGATCAACGCTTGGCCGTTAACGATCGAGTCTAGCGTATAAAGCTCGTCTTGCGTTAAAATATTGCCTAACGGATTACCGGGGCTGTTTATCACTACGACCTTAGTTTTACCGGTAAAATTCTCTTTAAATGACTTAATATCCACCCTCAACGTGTCCGGGTCGATCCGGTAATACCTTATTTTCCCCCGCGCTAAAAGAGCCGAGACCTGATAGAGCGGGTAATAAGGCAGCGGCAACAATATTTCATCGCCTGCTTTCACTGATAATTGAAATAAATTCCGGAAGATCGCGCTTGTACCCGCGTTGATTATGAAATTTTCCGGATCGATACTCCTGCGATATTTATCCCGGTAAAAAGCGGATAATCTGTTCTTCAATTCAGGCAAACCAGCCGGGAACACGTAAGAACTTTTAACAAGATCATCCAATGCCTCATGCATCGCGCTTCTAATGGATGGATGTAACGGCAATTCTGATTTGCCGAGGGTCATCCTGATAACATCTTTATTGTCTTTTTCATAATCATACGCCATCCGGTCTAATACGAACATCAGGAAACATTTATCATTGAAGTCGATCTTTGTCCCAAACTCCATAGACACCTCTTGTTTATGTGTTTTTCTTAATACGCCTTTAAAGAATTGATAATGAATTTAAATTTCCCCGCCGGGCCCCGAGGGATACTGCTTACAAAATTTATATCCAAGGCAAGTTCATCGTCGAAAAGCCGCTTCAACCGCTGGACTACCCGTAAAGTGTCATTGTGCGAATACAGGCCACTTTTTACAATATTGACACGTATGGAGCGCTCGCCTTCCTGTATAAATTGGCATTCTTTGACATTGTTAAACTCTTCAACGATCACCGAAAGCGCGGTAGCATAGAAGCGCTTGCCCTTATAGCATATGACATCGGTTTCTCTGCCCTCAAACCCCTGCAAAAGCGCTGATCCCCTTCCGCAGGGACAGGGCCTTTCCGAGACCACTCCGATATCACCGGTATCATAGCGTATCAAGGGCATGGCGCGGTTAATTAACCCGGTACATACGATCTTACCTCTCTCGCCGCGGGGAAGTAGCTCCCCCCCGCATCCTGCGATCTCCAAAACAATATGCCTCATCTCTACATGCATTCCCTTGTGGAGGCGGCATTCACATGCCAGGTTATGGATCTCTTGAGAAGAATAATAATCGAATATTTCGCAGGA
>CAZPNW010000132.1:0-7576 GCA_964588175.1 uncultured Planctomycetales bacterium | reverse complement strand
GTATTAGAGCTGTTCGAGTTTAAAGAACATAAATTACTTCCGAAATACCGCCGAACTTTAGAGGCTGATTTGCAGACTATAGGCGCCAAGCATTTTTCTTTCGCTGTCGCTGATATTAAAGGCGCTTATAGAAAATTCAGGAAAGCCGGAGTTCCTTTTGCCTGCGATATGCGCGTTTTTGACAATGGGGCGCGGTATTTTTTTATCCGGGACCCGGACGGTATCCTGGTTGAGGTCATGGAGGAGGGTTAAGCTATGGGTAATTTACATGCCTGGATAGACATAATAAGCCTTTCATTAACCCTGATCGGAGCCCTGATCACTATCTGGGGGATACTGATCTCACTCTTTGATTTCCTGCACAAAGAGATCTTTCGCCGTAAACAAGCCGTACAGTTGAACGATACCATACGCATAAAGCTCGGAAGTTATCTGGTTCTGGCTTTGGAGTTCTTTATCGCCAGCGATATCGTCAAGACCATTATCACTCCCACATGGCAATCCTTGGGGATCTTAGGCGCGATCGTGGTTATTCGGACCATCTTGAGTTATTTCCTCACGAAAGACATTAAGGATATTATGAAGCAAAAGGAGGCAGCAGCATGAAGAACCAGGTGTTTAAAATGCCGGACGCCGGGGCAATTAAATCTTTTGATAAAGAGGGCCGCGTTATCGAGTTAGCCCCTCAGGATGAGCTCTGGGGCCAGAATGGTTGTTTCGTCGTTAATCAGATGTCTTTTACCAAGCTTGGGGTCCGCGCAAAAGCGATCCCTGATTCTTACGGCTGGGAAGACGGGTTGCGCATGGTACTGGATAATAACACCGGGTTGGTTTGGGAAGTCAAATCTCCGCGCAAGAGCGATATCAATTATTGCGAAGACAGGTATTCCTGGAAAAAAGCCGCAAGCCAATTTATCCAAGAGATGAATAAGAAAAAATACGGCGGATTTTCCGATTGGCGCCTCCCTAACAAAGATGAGCTGCGCTCTATCATTGATTACGGCTTGACCAATCCGGCAGTGGATACAAATTATTTCCCTAACACCCAAAGCGACCTTTATTGGACTGCGGTTACGTATAATATGCAAAAGCCTTTTGTCTGGGGTATTTTTTTCGGGCTGGGCAGCGGGATCTGTTACACACCTTCCAGTGAGCGTTACGTACGCGCGGTAAGAGGCGGCAATAACAAGGATTTCGGCAGGGCTGATCCCTCCCGCTTCAAAGACAGCGGCGACGGTACCATCACCGATACTCTCACCGGGTTACAGTGGCAGAAGGGTGAGAATGAGCGCATGGATTGGTATTCCGCGCTTAAAGCTTGTAAAGAAATGCGCCTGGCCGGCCACAATGACTGGCGCATACCCAACATCAAGGAATTAAATACTATCCTCAATCTGGATTACACCAACGGCTGGTGGTATTACAAAGATTTCTTCCCTGCTGAAGGGCTTAAGCCGCCGTTATTGCATTATTTCTCCTCAACCCCCTATGAAGGTATTTATGTCTGGGTAACTAATTTCTGCTTTGGTTATGACGGTTATTATGCCAGTAAGAACGCAAAATTATTGTTCCGCGCGGTGCGCACTGTCGAATCCCCGCAGGTGAAAGCAACGGTTGATTTCAGGTTCCCTGATTCCGGACAGTCGAAATGCTACGATGACCTGGGGGCAATTATCCCCGCGCCCAAAAAGGGGAGCCGCTATTTTGGCCAGGACGGCACGTATAGTATCAATCCGCTTTCTTTTACCAAGCTTGCCGCCGGCGGCAAAGAACTGGATGACAAAGCGACGTGGGAAAAGGGCTTTCGTATGTGCCGTGATAATAATACCGGTTTAACCTGGGAGGTCAAGTCCCCTCAGGAGAATGACCTGAATTTTCAAGGCAATAGTTATACCTGGGACGATGCCTTAGGATATATCAAGGAATTGAATAAAAAAGGGTATGCCGGTTTTCGTGACTGGCGGCTGCCTAACCGCGAAGAGCTGCGTTTGATCGTCGATTATAACGGGCAGATCCCGGCAGTCGATCTGAAGTTCTTTCCCGATTGCCTGCCCGCGTTTTATTGGTCAAAGGACCCAAATAACAAAGAACCGCTCTTTGCCTGGGGGGTTTATTTTGCCTATGGATGCACCATTTGTTACCTGAAAAGTTTTTATTACCCGGTGCGCGCGGTGCGCGCAGGTTTTAGCAGGCGCTTCGGTGATATTTCCGGGTATGCTTTTACCGATAACCAGGATAATACCATTACTGATGGGAATACCGGCTTAATGTGGAAGAAGGATGAAGGCCCGGAAATGAACTGGGAAGAGGCATTGAAGTATTGCCGGGAGTTAGATCTCGGCGGTTATTCTGATTGGCGCCTGCCGACGATCAGGGAGTTAGGCTCACTCATGGACCTTTCTTTTAAAGACGGCGGATGGTTCCATAAGCAATTCTTTCCCGGCACAAAGACCGCCCCACTTGGTTTTTACTGGTCATCCACTACGTATGGCGATACCTTTGGCTGGGGGGTTAATTTTCAGTTCGGTTATGACGGATACTACGCCGGCAAGAAAGAAGGGCGTTATCCTTTCAGGCCGGTGCGCATGTTAAAGAAAGGGGACAAGAAATGAAAAAGATATTGAGTATAATAATTGCTTTCATTGTGCCGGTTGTATTTTGTCTTAACGTGAGCCATGCCCAAGTCCCTAAAAAGGCGGTTTTGATCATTGCCCAGGAGAATTTTCAAGATGATGAATTTGCCAAGCCTCTCGCAGCGCTTAAAGCCCGCGGCATTTCTGTAATGGTCGCTTCGACAAAGATCCAGGAAGCTACCGGGACTAACGGCATGAAGGCAATGCCGGATATGCTGCTTAAGGATGTTTCGGCAGAAGATTTTGACGCGATAGTATTTATCGGCGGGCCCGGGGCAGCGCAGTATCTCGATGACCCGGTCGCGCATAAACTGGCGCAAGAGGCGGTGGTGAAAAATAAGATCGTAGGCGGCATTTGCCTGGCTCCGGTAATATTGACTAATGCCGGCATCTTAAAAGGCAAGAAAGCGACCGTATATCCGAGCGAAGCGGATAAGCTTAAGGCAGCCGGAGTCGATTATACGGCTCAACCTGTCGAGAAAGACGGCAAAATAATTACAGCCGATGGGCCTGGTTCGGCGGGAGAATTCGGCGAAGCACTTGCTCATGCCTTGGAGGGCGGAAATTGATGAATAATCTTCTGGTAAAAATAAGTATCCTTTCAATATCTCTTTTGACGGTTATGGCGTCTGCGGCAATTTCTCCGGCATTAGCCAAGATACGCCAGGCATTTCCTGCCTCAGATATAACTTTGATAAAGTTAGTCTTGACGCTGCCTTCGCTATTGATCATCCCTTTCAGCCTGCTCGGTGGGTGGCTAGCTTCCCGGACGAAGAAAAAGAACATCCTTTTGATCGGGCTTTTTATTTACTTTTTAGGGGGAATAGGCGGAGGGCTGGCGCAAAACATAACCCAGTTATTGATCATCCGCGGTATTTTCGGGATCGGCGTCGGTTTGATCATCCCGCTTTCCATCAGCTTGATCGCTGACTTTTACGAAAAAGAAGAACGCGCTAAGATGATGGGGCTTTCCGGTTCAGTAAGTCATTTTGGCGGAGTGGTATTCCTTTTGCTTTCCGGGTGGCTGGCGTGTATGAACTGGCGCTATGCCTTTGGCGTATACGGATTATCTGTTTTGATCATGTTCACGGTCTTCTTTTGGCTGCCTGAACCTGAAATTAAGAAAACTGCCGGTTTAGTGAAGTCTAAGCTTCCCGGGGGGGTGTATCTCTGCGCTGTCTTGGGCGCTTTGATGATGGTCGCTTTTTACGCGGCACCTACTAATCTGGCAATGTTCATAGAAAATGAACGGCAGATGTATACAAGCGTTACGCCGTTATTTAAGGATAAGGCGGAGTTAGAGGCTCATTTAGAGAAGGGGACTATTTCTCAGGTTACCAGAGAGTCTTTTAAGAATAACGGGATCCTGCTTTCGGAAAATGCTTCATTTGCGGTAGAAGAACAAGGCAAGCGCTGGAGTATTACCGATAGGAATAAGAAATATATTGTGTTTAAACAAGATGATAGATTGATCGTTTCTGCCGAGCGCTTAGGCAGGCCGGGGATCGCGGGATATTTTCTTTCTGCGATGACCCTGGTGGGAGTGTTATCGGGGATCATTTTAGCCATGCTCTTGCGTTGGTTCGGCCCTTACTGCTCGGTCATCGGCATTGCGGCGATGGCGATCGGATATGCTGTTTTGGGGTCGGTATCATCTTTAGCCGGGGTTTTATTCTCAATGCTCTGTATCGGTTTTAGTTCAGGCATCTTAATGCCTCTTTTATTGCTGCGCGCAGCCAGGATCACCCCCGAAACTTCCCGGGCGTTTGCCATGGCTGTAGTAAGCGTGGGGATCTACCTGGGGCAATTTCTTTCACCCGTGATCTTAAAAACTGCTTCTTCTTTCCCCGGCAAGGATATTTTCCGGGGGCAGTTTAATTTTCTTGCCCTGGGCCTTTTGATCGCGACATTTGTCGGTTTAGTCAGCGCTGTAAAAACTGTGCGTAAGGGAGGTTTTGATCAATACGCTTCTGTCAAAGGACATATGCATTAAAAGGAGGAATTTATGAAAAGTAGGTTTTCTGGTTTTTTGCTTGCGGGATTTGTAATAATGTTTTCTTTTAATAATGCATTTGCCAGCCATTTAAAAGTTGAGAATGTGCTTATCAGCGAAGTTAATACCGAGAGAAAAACAGCAAAGGTCCAAGGTAATGTTTCCTGGGATAATGCCTGGAAGAATGATACTAATTGCGACGGGGCCTGGATCTTTGCTAAATTTCAGGTTCCGGGAGGCGCATGGAAACATGTTTCACTGAAAGCATCCAGCGGCACTGATTTTGATTACGCGGACCATAGCCCTGCTTTGTTCTCAAAAGGCGATAATCCTGATGCCGGCATGTGGGTGGGTGAAGAGAAAAAAGGAGCCTTTCTTTTTAGGACTAAAGGCAGCGGGAGCCTGGCCTCCAAGAATGTTCAGCTTATCTGGGATTATGCTCAAGACGGCCTCAGCGATGAGATGATCTTGAAGGCCCAAGTAAAGATTTTCGGTATAGAAATGGTCTATGTGCCGCAGGATAAACATTATGTCGGGGACCCCAAAGGCCCGGACGGCCCTGATAACACTTTCTACACTTACCCTAATAATGGTTCTTATTTGATCGCTTCTGAAGAGCCTATTACTGTGGATAAGGTTGACGGCGCGTTATACTGCGACCAGGATAATCCCCGCAGCCGCGAAGATACACCCTTCATTATCCCTCAGGAATTCCCCAAAGGCTATAAGGCGTTCTGGATCATGAAGTATGAGTTGACATCCCAACAATTCGTGGATTTTTTAAATACTTTGGACAGAAAACAGCAGCAGAGCATGGTTGAGTCGGATATAAGCGCGGATGGAATAAAGAATTATTATGTTAAGACCAATAGCGAAGAGGAACATCTGCGTAACGCGATCGTTACCGCGAAACGCGGCAATGGGACAACTGAGCCGGTCAAATTTTATACCTATGCGCCTGCCCGTGCAGTCAATTTTATGTCCTGGTCAAATATCGCGGCGATCGGCGATTGGGCTGGTTTACGGCCTATTACCGAGCTTGAATATGAAAAAGCCTGCCGCGGCCCAAAAGATCCTGTTGTTGATGAGGGCGCCTGGGGAAATACTGAGGCAGGCCGGGTTGAGACTTTTGATGGAGCTGATGGAAGTGGTTTAGAAAAAAAGGTCCCGCAAAAAGGATTAGTGAATGCCTGTTTTGGCGGAGGTATTGCTCCCTTTGATGTGGGAAAGAAAACAGTCCCGGATAACCCCGGGTTTGAAGGGCCGGTAAGCGGTGAAGTCTTTGAAAATAGCAGGCATGAAGGTATTCCGGAACAGATAAACGACGGCGCTTCATATTACGGAGTGCGTAACTTAAGCGGTAATCTCTGGGAAAGATGCGTGACCGTAGGCCATAAACTCGGCCGCGTTTATGACGGCAGGCATGGAGACGGAGAGCTTGATGCGGAAGGTTTCGCTAATACCTCTAACTGGCCGGGTAAGGACGGAGCCGGCGCGGGAAATAGAGGCGGAGTCTGGTCAAGCCCGGCTTTTAAATACCTGCGTTTTGCCTTGCGTTTTGCCGCGAATTTCCCTAAGAGTGAAGATGGCAAGAATAGCGGCTGCAGGTTAGGGTTCTAAACCGGTTAAATAACAGGAAGAGGCCTTTAATGAAGAAAAGATATGTTTTTCTGGCGGTTATTCTATGCGCGGGATTAGGATTTTTTTCCAAATATGCTTTTTCTGATAGTGAGGCGAATAAGTCAGGCTTGGTTTTGGTCCCTGCAGGAGTTTTTCAAATGGGTAACGAAGCTTTCAGCAATGCAAAGCCCGTGCATGAAGTGACACTGACTAATAATTTTTACATGGGTAAACATGAGGTAACCAATCAGCAATATGCTGATATGCTCAATTACGCCTTAAGTAAAGGTTATCTGGATATGAATTACTTAGCTCCAGGTGCGAAAAGAAGACAGGCCTATGGCGTATCCAAGTCAGCGCAGAAATATCAGGACCTGGCGGATGAAGATTCGCAGATAGTTTATCAAGACGGAAAATTTATGTCGGTTGCGGGTAAAGAAAACCTGCCGGTTTTGGAGCTGACCTGGTATGGGGCAGCGTTTTACTGCAATATGCTCAGCATTCAGGAGGGATTGACCCCGCTTTACGATCTTGATGATTGGTCTTGTCAGGTGTACGGAAAAATAGGTTACCGTCTTCCAACTGAAGCGGAATGGGAATACACAGCTAAATACAATGATGGCAGGAAATATCCTTGGGGTAACCAAGAGGCAGATGCCTCATATGCCAATGTCAATAGTTATACCGTCGGGCCGGTTGCTGTCGGCGCATATTCTCCCAAAGGAGACAGTAATTTGGGCATAAGCGATATGGCCGGAAATCTTGCAGAATGGTGCAATGACTGGTATAACGAATACAGCGGCAGCGAAAAACAAATAGATCCCGTAGGCCCGCCCCCCAGCCTGTATATATACTTGCCGTTTTTTAAGCAATTCCAGCCTTTACGGTCGCTGCGCGGCGGATGTTATGTACATGACCCGAATTTCCGTAAAGGGATGGGGCCGCCTTTTGAGGTCGCTTTTGTAGCTGATAAAGACGCGTTTAATAACAGCTATCGGGGTTTTGATTACCGCGATATGAGCCGGGCAATGACGGGGTTTCGCATAGTAAAAACTGTTGTAACAAAGAATACAAAGCCTGCTTTTAGCGCAGCGCAGAAATAGTTTCCTATGAAGCAGAAAAAAGTATTTTTGTTATGGTGTTTCTTCGGCTTGGGGTTCTTCGTCTTTTTTAAGCCGCTGCATGTGTATGCTCAGTTCCGTGATACTGATGAAGAGCGGTTTTCTCTGGAGAAAACCGGCGCGGCAGATATAATCGGGAAGGCTTCCGGCGATCAAAAGAAAGATATATACGCGGATAAAGAAATAAAATATACCGCGGGGGCCGATAA
>CAZPNW010000131.1:0-19334 GCA_964588175.1 uncultured Planctomycetales bacterium | reverse complement strand
TCGAGATCGAGGGAAAGCCCGCGATCGTGGGCACGCTCACGGACATCAGCGACCGCCGTCGGGCCGAAGCACAGATCGTGGCTCAGGCAGGAAGGTTCAAGGGAGTCACTATTGCCACCAATATGGCAGGCCGCGGGACAGATATCCTTTTGGGCGGCAATGCCGATTTTATGGCGAAAACCCTGATCAAGCAGAAAATGACGCTTCAAGACCCGCAGTATCAGGAAGAATATTCCAAGGTCTTGGCTAAACTTAAGCAGGAAGCCCAGGCGGAACACGAAAAAGTAGTGGGCCTGGGAGGCTTGCATGTCCTCGGGACCGAGCGGCATGAGGCCCGGCGTATCGATAATCAGCTGCGCGGGCGTTCCGGCAGGCAGGGGGACCCCGGTTCATCCCGATTTTATGTCAGCCTTGACGACGACCTGATGCGCTTGTTCGGTTCAGACAGGCTGGTCGGGATCATGGATAAGCTTGGGTTTGAAGCGGGGCAGGTGATCGAGCATCCGTTAGTGAGTAAGTCCATCGAGATCGCCCAGCGCCGGCTTGAACAGCATAACTTTGAGATCAGAAAACAACTTTTGGAATATGATAATGTCATGAACAAGCAGCGGGAAGTCATTTACGGCCAGCGCAGGGAGATCTTGGAAGGGGTATCGCTTAAGGAGAATATCCTTGAGATCGTGGAAAAGATGCTTGATGAGATCATGGCGGTTTATACGAACGACCAGTCTCAGACCCAGGAAAAGAGCGACGAAGAATTGATTGAGGCTCTTCGTTTGCGCTTCGGCTTAGAGTTGGATGCTTCGTTCTTAAAAGATAAAAACAGGGATGCCGTAAAAAAAGATATCTTCGCGAAGATGGTTGAAGCGTATGAAGCAAAAGAAAGAAGGATCGGAGAGGACCTCGCCCGCCATTTGGAACGGATGGTCTTTTTACAGATCATTGACGGTAAATGGAAGGACCATTTGTACGCGATGGATAAATTGCGTGAAGGTATCGGGCTGCGCGCGTATGGGCAGCGCGATCCGTTGATAGAATATAAACGCGAAGCCTACCAGGCGTTCAGCACTATGTTTTATTCGATCGAGTCGGAGGCGGTCGAGATGATCTTTAAATTACAACCTGCGCCTCCGGAAGCGAAATTTAAAGAAGTCTTTCATTCCCGCTCTCAGGAATTGTTGCATCCTGAAGTATCCCGGGGTAAACAGGACGCAGGCTCTCTACCCGCGCCTTCGCGTCAACAAGCGCCGAATGCTGCCTCCGGGGCTGCCGCGCAGGCGAAAGTCGGCAGGAACGATCCGTGTCCGTGCGGTTCAGGGAAAAAATATAAAAAATGCTGCGGACAGTAAAGGCTAACGCTCTCGCTCAGGAATTAGTTTTATGTTTTATTCCTGCATTCTTGTTGACGGCTGCATTTCCCCTGCTGAACGCTGAGTTTTTAGCGTGGGGTTCGTTTGTCCCGCTGTTTTTTAACCTCCACAACAAATCAAAACC
This sequence comes from uncultured Planctomycetales bacterium, assembly GCA_964588175.1. Taxonomy (GTDB): domain Bacteria; phylum Omnitrophota; class Gorgyraeia; order Gygaellales; family Profunditerraquicolaceae; genus JBAZTA01. The sequence continues at coordinate 17,840 of CAZPNW010000131.1, read as the reverse complement.
AAGGATATTTCTTTTATCGTTGCTGACCGGAGTTTTCTTCTGGTTGGCGACGATCTATTGGCTCATCCATGTTACTGTGCCGGGGATGTTGTTATTGGCTCTCTATTTGGGGCTTTATTTCGGTATCTTCGGCTTGATCGCTGCTCCTGCTTTACGCGTACTGCCGATCTCCTTGCAGGTTTTGTTTGTCCCTGCTGTGTGGGTTTCATTAGAATACCTCCGCTCGCGCCTCTTAAGCGGTTTTCCCTGGGCCCTCTTAGGGTATTCGCAATATTTAAACCTTCCGGTTATTCAAATAGCTGATATAACCGGCGCATGGGGTGTATCATTCTTAGTGATGATGGTGAATGTGGGGATTTACTCGGTGCTCGGTTCTCGGCTGCGCAGCAAGCGCGCACCGGCGCAATTCCGATTAGCGCCGGGTGTGATCGGTGGCCGGGCAAAAGGAAGGATTACATTCGGCGGAATCTTAAGAAGACAGGGGATTGTTTTAATATGTTTGGCAGTTACCTTGGGCTATGGGTATTTTAAATTATATTCGATACATAACAGTAAAAACTCGTCATTATTAAAGGTTGCTGTGGTCCAGGGGAACATACCTCAGGAACTTAAATGGGATATCCGCTCCCGGGAGCCAATTATCAATAAATATATTGAGCTTACTGCAGCGGTAATAAGCCGCAAGCCTGATTTGATCATCTGGCCGGAAGCTGCTTTGCCGGTTGTTCCTGAAGAAGAGCAGCTTTATTTTGAGCGGGTCAGTGATTTCGTTAAAGGGATCAAAATACCATTATTACTGGGAGCGGTAACACTTGAAAATGGATCATATTATAACAGCGCGTTGCTTTTATCAGCGGATGGACAAGTCAGTCAAAAGTATCATAAGCTTCATTTAGTCCCTTTTGGCGAGTATATCCCTTTACGTAAAGCGCTGCCTTTCTTGGCCAGCATCGTTCCTATCGGGGATATCAATTCCGGCCGTGAATACACCGTATTTTCCCTTCCGCATTTGGTTACCGGAAACCATTTCTCCGTCCTCATCTGTTTCGAAGATCTATTCCCCGAGTTATCGCGGGTATTTGTGCAAAAAGGGGCTCGATTCTTAGTTGTTATGACCAATGACGCTTGGTTTGGCAAGAGCTCCGCGGCGCATCAGCATTGTGCCGCATCGGTGTTGCGGGCAGTGGAAACCCGCAGGCCCGTGGTGCGCAGCGCCAATACAGGGATCTCGGGTTTTATCGATCCTGCAGGAAAGATCTCTTCATTGGTCATGGATAGCGCGGGAGAAAGCCGGTTTATTGACGGCTGTCTTACTCGAGAAGTTGCCGCCGGAGCACAGCATATGAGTTTTTATACCCGCGCGGGAGATGTTTTTGTTGTTGTTTGTATTTTCTTTGTCCTTTATGGTATAATAGTTTCCTTTAGAAAGAAATAATAGCGTCCCGTTGCCGTTGTTTATGAACGGGAATCATTTATTCAAAAGGTAAGGGTTGAAGCCATGATGCAAAGAGCCGTTAAATTCCTGCTTTTGATCATTTTAGTCGCGTTGCCGACATACCTTGTCGCGAGTATTTCTTGTTTGGATAAAAGATATTTTCTTTGTCCGATCCCTTATTCCTGGGATATGGTTATCCGTTGTGACTCCCGGGGAGAAGGTTTTTTTGCGGCAAAAAGAAATGGTAACCGTACGCATAATGGGATCGACCTTGCCGCTGATATTGGAACTCCGGTCTTAGCCTGCCGCGCAGGCAGAGTGCATACCGCGGTACAGCCGCGCGGTATGGGTAATTATGTGGTGATCAACCATGCGGACGGCATGAGCACGTTATATGGGCATTTGGCCCGGATCGATGTTGCCGACGGCTGTTTTGTGCGTCAGGGGCAGGCGGTCGGGCGTGTCGGTAAGACAGGCAATGCGGACCATCCGGATATGCAGGCCCATTTGCATTTTGAAGTAAAAAAGGATGAAGTCTATCTGGATCCTTTAGAATACCTTGAATAAATTAAAAGTTAAAAGTGAAAGACGGGTCATTCCCGCCTGACTGCCGTCAGGCAGGCGGAAGCGGGAATCTATGCCTGTGTAGTTTGGTTAAGGTTAAGCTTTTAGTTTGGTTGTTAGGTAAAGTGGTTAGGTTAAAACAAGAAATAGCAAGTTAAGTCTAAAGGATAAAGTCAAAATAACAAAGGAAGATTTAAGGACTAAGGTTAAATTTCAAAATTTATATAGTCATTCGGTTACATTTAAAACATATGTTCAATATAATTATCCTCGGAATTACCAGTTTACTGACCGATATCGCCAGCGAGATGGTTTATCCTCTTTTGCCGGTTTATCTGGTTACAACGCTGGGTGCCAGCCCTGCGATCTTAGGGGTGATCGAGGGTATCGCAGAGAGCCTCGCCAGCCTCCTGAAAGTCTTTTCCGGCTATTTCTCCGATAAAATAAGAAAACGAAAACCTTTTACTATATTAGGTTATTCTGGTTCGGCGATCGGGAAGTTCTTCTTGTTTATCTCCACCAGCTGGGGATATGTGCTCTGGGGGCGTGTTATCGATCGTTTAGGCAAAGGGATCCGTACCGCTCCGCGCGACGCGCTTATTGCGGATAGCGCCAAAGAGGGGAAAAAAGGGGCTGCGTTCGGTTTGCATCGCGCAATGGATACCCTGGGAGCGACTACCGGCGTTATTTTGGCATATTTTCTGATCGTTAATTATAAAGATGATTTTAAGAATGTGTTTTTGCTTTCTCTTATTCCTGCTTCTCTCGGAGTGATCTTTCTTTTCTTCGTCAAAGAAAAAAAGGATCCTCTTGTTTTAAGTAAGGCAAAGGTGCAATTTAAATGGGGAGCGTTGAATAAGAAATTAAAGCTTTTTCTTCTTTTTACCTTTCTTTTCACCTTGGGAAATTCTTCGAATCAATTCCTGTTACTGAGGGCAAAAGACCTGGGCAGCCCTTTGCCGCAGGTCATCCTGCTGTATCTTGTGTATAATGTGGTCTATTTTCTAGTCGCTTATCCGGCGGCCCGGCTTTCCGATAAGATCGGCAGAAGAAATTTGCTGGTATTGGGGTATTTATTCTACGGGCTGGTTTACATAGGTTTTGCGTTTAACCATTCCGTATCTATGCTTTGGTGGTTATTCGGGACATACGGGTTGTATATGGGATTTACTGAAGGCGTAGAAAAAGCGCTTGTTGCCGATATCGCCCCGGCTGAACTGCGCGCGACTGCTATCGGGCTGCATGCGACCCTCGTCGGTATCGGATTATTGCCGGCATCATTATTGGCGGGGTTCTTATGGAAATTATTCGGGCCTGCGGTGCCGTTTTATTTCGGAGGGATCATGGGGATCCTGTCCAGTATCGGCCTTTGGGTGATTTTGAAAGGAATGTGATATTCGGTTCTCGGTACTCGGTGATCGGTTTTCGGCGATCACCGATAACCGAGTACACCCGGCGCTAATCGGAATTGCGCCGGTGCGCGCTTTCTGCGCAGCCGACAACCGATAACCGAAAACCGAGAACCGAAACTATGCTTGAACTCAAAGTAGTTAAGATCAAGAAGTCCGACAATATGAACGCGATAATAGGGCAGAGCCATTTTATTAAGACGGTTGAAGATATTTATGAAGTTATGGTCAATAGCGTTCCCGGAATAAAGTTTGGTTTGGCGTTTGTTGAAGCATCCGGGGCATGCAAGGTAAGGGCTCAGGGGACTGATCATGAATTGACCGCTTTAGCAGCTGAAAATGCCCTCAAGATCGGGGCTGGGCATAGTTTTATTATTCTGTTAAAAGATGCGTATCCGTTGAACGTGCTAAACGCGATTAAGGCTGTCCCGGAAGTCTGTAATATATTTTGCGCTTCTGCTAATCCTTTGGAGATAATTGTCGCTGAAACCGAAATGGGAAGAGGGATCCTGGGGGTCGTTGATGGTTTAAAGCCAAAAGGTATTGAATCTAAAGAAGATATCGAATGGCGTCATACGTTATTGCGAAAGATCGGATATAAACTTTAGGGGGCTCCGGGAATCGTTGGTATTTTTTCTTGTGTTTCTTTACTAGTTTTGTTATAATTTCACAAAGAATATGGATTTTAAAAAAATAAACAAAAAATTCAGTTATTTTATCGGTTGGTTATTGCTCACTGTTTGTTCTGCGATAATCAGAAAGACTCCTTGGCGATATCTTTATGTTTTTGCCAGGCATATGGGTAATTTCGGCTATATCATTGCCGGCAGGCAGAGAAAGATCGCGTTAGACAGTCTGACAACCGCTTTTGGACGCGAAAAGCCGCCTGAAGAAATTCGCCGGATCGCTCAAGATTGCTTTATTTATATGGCTAAATCCGGTGTTGAGCTCATTTACATGACCGAGCGGCCTGATTTTTTAAAGCTGCGTATGCAGCTGGTAGGTAAAAAGATCCTTGATGAGGCATTGGCGCGCGGCAAAGGCGTGATCCTGGTCAGCGCTCATTTCGGGAACTTTCCGGTCATGTTGGCTCGGTTGAGCGTTGAAGGTTATAAGGTTGCCGCGATCATGCGGCCGATGAAAGATGTTAAAGTCGAAAAGCTTTTTTTGCGTAACCGGGAGAAGCTTAATATAAATACGGTTTATAGCCAGCCTCGCAAAACCTGTGTTGAAGATTCCATCCGCGCTTTGCGCGAAAACAGCCTGCTTTTTATTCCTTTAGACCAGAATTTCGGCACCGCGGGAGTATTTGTTGATTTCTTTGGCAGGAAGGCTGCGACCGCGACCGGCCCGGTCGTCTTTGCGCAGCGCACGGGAGCGGCGATAGTCCCTTGTTTTATTATCCGTCAGAAAGACGATACTCATAAAATAGTCTTTGAGCCGCCGTTACAGTTGACAGAAGGAAAGACTGAACAGGAAACAATTACGCTCAATGTCCAGAAAATAACCACTCTTATCGAGACTTATATCCGCCGGTATCCCGCGGAATGGGGTTGGATACATCGCCGCTGGAAGAGTACGATGAAGGGGCATGCGGGGGCCAATAGCGCCGGATGACGCTAGTGTTTTATTATCTGGTGCGTTACTCCGACTCATAAGCCGCATTAAAATTTTGCTTCGCTTCTAAAATTTTAATGCATTCGTCTGAGTTTGCCGCGGAAGGCGGCATACCGGCGCAATACCGATTTGCGCCGGGTGACGCTAAATAAAAGCAGTAGGTGCCTGACTCCAACAGCTAAGCGCTTCGGAAATTCTTTCGCTTCGCTGCATAATTTCCTCGCAGCTGATTGGAGTTTCGCTAAATAAAAGCAGTAGGTGCTCAAGGAGGTAGAAAATGGCAGAAGAGAAGAAAGAGGAACAGAAAGCAGAAGCTAAGAATTCGACAGGAACGTTCGTTAAAATTATTTTAGGTTTTGCTTTCCTGGGATTGGCAGCGTATCTTTTAATAGGAAGGCTTTGGTGGCATCATACCTGGTTAGTGATCAAAGGCTGCGCAGCTCCGTTTTTGGTCCTCGCAGGGATCATTACCTTGGCAATAGCAAAGGAATAAGGTAAGCGTTACTTGAGTCGGAATTCGGGACGGATAGGATATTGTGATGATATCTTATCCGTCCCGTTTTTTTTAAAAATAACACCCACACCTCGTAAGCATGCATAAAATCTCCTGCGGAGATTTTATATGCACACTCGGTTGGGTTTCGCTGAATAAAAAAGCAGTAGGTGCTCAATTGCCTGTTTCAGTAAAGAGTGATATAATTAATCCTACATTTTAAATACCTGTGTTTCTTTGCAGAGGGAATATGCGTAAAAAAAATACGGTTTCTTTTTTTATTATTATAACTATCCTGACGCTGGTTTCTTTCCTGGGCTGTAAAGCATATAACGCTTATAATGAGGGGAAAATAAAACGCCTGGCGCTTAAGCGAAAGAAAGTTGCGTGGGATTTCTTAAACAGGTCTTTAGAGAAAAGTGTTTTTGGTTTTAAGGGGGAAGTAAGTGTCGTGGTGAAGGATTTAGATACTAATTGGGAAATAGCGTTCAATAAAGATGTCCTGCTTCCTTCAGCGAGTTTGGTTAAGATCCCTATTATGCTTTCTTGTTATTATGCCGCTCAGGAAGGCAAGATCAACCTTACTGATACGGTAAGCTTAAGTAACTCTGTAAAGGTCCCGGGATCCAAGGTTTTAGGGGAGGCTCCTGCCGGTTCGGTTTTTTCAATACAGGACCTCTTGGAGCCAATGATCACTGAGAGTGATAATACCGCGGCGAATGTTTTGATCGAGACGATGGGTTTTGACGCCTTGAATAGTTATTTTAAGAAAATAGGGCTTAAGAATACGAATCTTTCGCGTAAAATGCTCGATTTTAAAGAACGCAGCGAAGGAGTGGAGAATTATACGACAGCCCGCGAGATGGCGTATTTACTGGAAGCGCTGTATCACAAAAAGTTCTTGAATAAGAATGTTTCTGAGAAATGCTTGCGGCTGCTCGGACAGCAGAAAATCAATGACCGAATCCCCCGGGGGCTGCCGCAGGGGATCCCTGTCGCGCACAAAACCGGATTGGAGAATTATATTTGCCATGATGTGGGGATCGTCTATACCGGCAAGGGCGATTTCTTGATTTGCGTGCTCGTGAGGCATTCCGATAAGTTCGCTAAGCCGACGAAGAGATTCATATCCCGCCTTTCATCCCTGACATATAATTATTACCAAAGCCTTAATTAATATCCCTGCGACTTAATTATTTGTAGTTAGGTGTATGACAAGTTAAGTCTAAAGTCTAAAGGATAAATAACAAAGGAAGATTAAAGGTTCAAGGTTTCTGCCCGCAATCAGGTAATTTTAAAATTTGTTATTTAGTCTTTAAACTTTATCATTAACGTTCAATAACCCAACTCCTTAACCTAACAACCAAACTAACATCTTAACCTTCACCACAACCTATAACTATGGACCATGGGCCGTGGACTATGGACAACTTGTGTCATTGTGTCATGCGACCTGTGACCTGTGTCCTGTGTCTTGTGACCTGCGACCATTATGATTGTTCTGTTCGTTTCCTTTTAAATTCTTGCAAAACTCTGCGATAAGAAATCTTTACTAACTCACTTTTTTTATATATAATACTAGGATATTATGGTTTAACTTTAATTATTAAGGAGGAAGAAATGGTCGCAGTATTGAAGAAAGAGATCATCGTTAATAAAACAATATGCCGTTTGATCGGCGTGGCGGCTTTTATTGTTTTAACAGGACTGGGAGCTTTTGTGCGGATCCCGCTGCCGTTTACCCCGGTGCCGCTGACGTTACAAACCTTTTTTGTTTTGTTGTCCGGGGCGTTCCTGGGGAGCGGGCTGGGGGCTCTGACGCAGATAAGTTACCTTTTCTTAGGGGCGGCAGGTGTCTCGCTTTTTAGCGGCGTTGCCAGCGGGCCGTATTACCTTTTAGGGCCTACCGGCGGTTATTTACTGGGTTTTGTGATAGCTGCTTTCTTCCTGGGGCAAGCGCTTAAATACAGCGCGCGGAGCTTTTTCCTTACTTTCGTTTTGTTTTGCGTCGCAGACGTTATGCTCTTGTCCTGCGGTGTTTTATGGCTGAAGGTTTTAACGGGATATCCTTTTTCAAAGCTTATCTTCATCGGTTTTGTTCCATTTATTGCCGGCGATATTGTGAAAGCTTTTATAGCGGCATCCCTTTATAAGAGCCTCAAGACCCGTATTGAGCATATTTTTTAATCTTATTTTTGCAGGGCGCACAAAGGAGTAACCTCATATGAAGATCAAAGAGGTCATGGTCAAGGATGTGGTGAGTATTAAACCTCAAGAGAATGCGTACGCTGCGTGGGAGATATTGACGAATATGCAGATAAGCGGCCTGCCTGTTATTAACGCGGAGGGCAAACTAGTCGGTATGTTCACGGAAAAAGAGATTTTAGCGCATATGCTCCCGAGTTATATAGAAAAAGTAGGGAAATTCATTTATAAAGAAAACCCGAAATCAACGAGAAATAAATTCTTGGAATTTAAATCGATGGCCGTAAGCCAATTGATGCGCCGCGAGGTCGTTACCACGACTGAAGACGCGACTCTGTGCGAGGTTGCCCGGATCATGCTTACCCAAAAAGCCCGCCGCATGCCTGTGTTAGATAAGTCCGGCACTGTCGTGGGAATGATCGCCCGTTGTGATGTTTTAAAGGCCCTGGCAGGGGAGTTTCAAGAGTAATCAGTAATTGAAAAAGATATGCTAAAGAAATTTTTGATCCTTATCGGCCTTTCTTTGGGGTTGGGGGTTTTTACTAAAGGGATAGGCTTGAGCGCCCATCAGGCTCTGGCGATAGCCATTTTTTCCGCGTCGATCTTAGGCACACTTTTCTTTTGGGATTTCCGTTTAGGTTTTGCCTTCCTGGGGACTTCGATACTCCTGTTTACCAAGACTATTGACCTGGAACATGTGATTGAGTTCGCTTCATTAGACGTCATTCTTTTCCTCATCGGGATGATGGTGATCGTCGCTCTTTTAAAAGAATCGGGTTTCTTTGCCTGGATCGTCCAGCTTATCCTGATGATACGCCGGTTGAACGGCCCTAAATTTGTGGTAATTATTTCGATTGTATCGGCGCTTCTTTCGACCATGACTTCCGAGGTTGTATCGATAATCTTTATGGTAGCGGCTGTTCTGGAAATTTGCGATTATTTTGAGGTGAACGCGGTCCCGTTCATTATTATTTCAGTGCTTGCCACCAATATCGGCAGCGCGGCGACTGTTTTAGGCAACCCTATCGGTATATTGATCGCGACCAAAGCCGGCCTGAGCTTCGAAGACTTTATCATAAAAGCCTTCCCTTTAGCGATGGTTTGTCTTATCGCGGGGATCATGGTGGTGATGGTATGGTACCGTAAAGCGATCGCTGAATTATCGGTTAAGATGAAAGAAGTCGGCGCCAATGAGATCCTTATCAGTCTTATTTCTGTCCCTCCGGGAAAGAATTTAAAGATCAGCCTGGCGGTTTTCGCGGTGACGTTGTGTTTTATCTCGCTGCATCATCGCTTCGAACTTCTTTGGCAGCTGGCCCCCAATACCATCTTATTGACGGCCCCGCTTTTTTCATCAGGCGTGATCATGATCTGGAAATGGCAGAAGGCCCGTGAATATATAGAAAAAGATGTGGAGTGGTGGACGTTGTTGTTTTTTATGCTGCTTTTTGCCCAGGCAGGGACGCTTAAATATACAGGAGCAACCGACGTTTTGGCAAGTCAAATAGCTTCAGCCGCGGGCCATAGTTTGACTTCACTGATCGGGATTGTTTTATGGGTCTCGACCATAGGTTCCAGCATCCTGGATAATGTGGTGTTAGTCGCCGCTTTTATCCCTGTTATTCAAAGTTTTCAAGGCTTGAATATGAACTTAGAGCCTTTATGGTGGGCATTGTTGTTTGGCGGTTGTTTAGGCGGGAATATCACTTTAATTGGGTCAACCGCTAATATCGTGGCTTTGGGTATTATTGAGAAAGAAAAGAATATTAAGGTATCGTTCCTGCAATGGTTTGGGATCGGTTTAACGGTAGGGGTAATAACTACGTGTATCGTCTGGTTTTTGCTGTCGGTGCTGCCTTTTTACCGATAGCTGTTGCTTGACAAAAGGTTTATTCTGTGATAGATTGCTTGAAATCAAGGAGGTAGGTATGTCTCGGAAAGCATTTTTTATTGTAGTATTATCCGTATTGTTGTGCGCGGTCAATAGAGCATCCTGCGCAGAAGACCCTGCTTTATTAGCGCCCGGGACAGTCCCCGCGGTTGCTCCCGAAACAGCTGTGGATATAGAAATGCAATGGCTCTGGGGGGAAGCCAGCGCTCTTGACGCCCAAAACAAAACTTTGACGGTGAAATACCTTGATTATGAAACTGACCAGGAAAAAGAGATGCCTTTGATCATTGATGACAAGACATCGTTTGAAAATGTGAAGTCGCTTGAGGAGATAAAGGTGCAGGATACGCTCAGTATCGATTATATTATCGGCGCAGATGGTAAGAATGCCGCGCGTAATATCAGTGTTGAGCGGCCGGAAGAAGCGGTTATCCCTTTGGAAAACCTCGATCCTTTGGGAACGTATGAGCCTTCTCTTAAACTTGAAGGTGCGCCGGTATCTGAACCGCAGATAAAGGCGGAAGATAATCCGCAAGCTGACCCTGAGCCTAAAAAACAATAATATTTCTTAAGAATGAGTTTTTGATCTACCAAGGGCGTCTTTATTTTTAGATGCCCTTTTTTATTATGGATGATAAAAAGCTGGTAATATTTGATCTCGATGGGACGCTGATCGACGCGTATCCTGCGATCGTCAGGAGTTTTAATCATACGATGCGCGCGTTCGGTTATCCGGCGCAGAAAGCTTCGGTTATCCGGCGCGCTGTCGGTTGGGGGGATCACTCCCTCCTGGCGCCTTTTGTGAAGAAGGAACAGGTGTCTGCTTTACTTGAAGTATACCGGCGCCATCATAAACAGGCTCTGCGCGCCTATGCTCAAATGATACCCGGGGCAAAAGCAGTATTACGGTATTTAAAAAGGAAGGGGTTTATGCTGGCAGTCGCCAGTAACCGTCCGACCGTTTTTTCCTGGATACTGATCCGTACGCTTGAACTCAAACATTATTTTGATTTTGTATTGTGCGCGGATAAGCTCAAGCTTGGCAAGCCTCATCCTGAGATCATGAAAAAGATCCTCAAGCAACTTCATGTAGAGGCAAAACATGCTGTTTATGTTGGAGATATGACTATTGACGCCCAGGCAGGCAGGCGCGCTCATATCGATACTATTATTGTTACCACCGGTTCAAGTTCGAAAACGGAAATTGTGCGTGAAAAGCCGTATCGCGTAATAAGCGATATCCGTGAGCTGCTTAAGTTGCTCTAATTGAGGAAGATGAGGTTTATGGTGAATAGTGAGTCCGGTTCTCGGTGTTCGGTTATCGGTGTTAGGCCGACAACCGAGAACCAATAACCGAGAACCGCATTGTCTTTTTTCACGATCGGCTCATTTAACTTGACCTGAAGCGGAAAATTTGGTATAGTAACGCGTGGTTAAGGAGGGGAAAATGAAGAAAACTATTTTAGTTGTATTTGCAGGGATCAGTTTATTGATGTGCTCCTGTTTTCAAGTATTTGCGGCTGAAAATAAACAGAGCATAATCCTGCTTATTGCCGAACAGAATATTGAAGGGCCTCAGCGCGCCTGGTGGGCAAGCGAGGTCGATTTATCAACGACTGAAGCCAGGATCACCTCAAAATTAACCGCAGAGGGCTATACTATCCTTGAACCTGCTGTAATGGCCGATACTCTTAAAAAAGAACCGGCGTTCCGGCAAGTGAATTTATCAGAGCAGGATTCTATAAAACTCGGGAATCTTTCGCAGGCGGATTATGTGATCATCGGTAAAGCGGTTGCTTCTGCCGGAGGGAACGTCCCGCAGTCAACGATGCGTTCCTGTTTCGCGAATCTTACGGCTAAACTGATCAATATAAAAGAGGGAAAAGTAGCCGCGTATCTTGAAGCGTCGGGTAATTCTGTCCATCTGGATGTTATTACCGGGGGTAAAGAAGCGTTGGGGAATGCTGCTGATGATTTAGCGCAGAAGTTAATAGAGGCGTTGAAGAAGTAAAGGAGAGCCGGCATGAAAAAAATAACGGTCTTTTTGATAGGCAGTATGATTGCTTTTACTTTTTTAGGATGCACTACATTGCAGCAGATCACGCAGCCTACAGCCGCGGTTGATAATAATGTCGGGACCCAGCCGTTACCTCCCTATGCCGGGCCCAAGGCCCGGATCGCGATAGCTGATTTTGACGTTAAAGCGGCCAAAGCGTATGGTGAGATCGGTTCGGGGTTACGTGAGATGTTGGTGACCGCCCTTATTAATAGCAGCCGTTTTAGCGTTGTGGAGCGCCAGGCGTTAAGCGCGGTAATGCAAGAGCAGGAGCTTTCGGCATCAGGCGCCGCCCAGCAGGGAAGCGGCGGGCCGCAGCGCGGCAAGATCAAGACCGCTGATCTGGTCGTTACTGCCGCAGTTACGGAGTTTGAGCCTCAGGCTTCAGGGGGAAGTGCGGGTATCGGCGGTGGCGGCGGGGTGGGGAGCGGGATCCTGGGAGGGTTATTGGGAGCCGCGTTGAATAAGGCACATATGGCTTTAGATATCCGTATTGTCGATACTTCAACGTCTGAAGTTTTGGCAGCTACCCGTGTGCAGGGACAGGCCTCTGATGTTTCCGGCGGTTTTATGGCCGGCTTTTTGGGTGGATGGGGGTTAGGAGGCGGGTTATCGATGTACGCGAATACTCCTATGGAAAAAGCTATCCGTGTTTGTATCATTGAAGCGGTGCGCTATATCTCTCAGACAATACCCGCGAATTATTACAAATATTAGATCAGGTTTTTTTTATTAACCATTCTTTCGAGGCGCACAGGCACGTCTGCCCTGAAGGAAAATCAAGACACATAACGTAGGGAGGATCTCCTTCATACGTTAGTTCATCTTTACATGGGAAAACGTAAACGAAGAGGAAAGCTGAATTGGCGTTCCAAAAAAGCTAATAAAGGTAGAAAACCGAATTTAGGATAAGCTAAGGCTTTTGTTTCTCTTGAGAGCAAGAGCGGTATCCTGCCTCAACCCTCATATCCGGCCGGGTCTTTCATGGTACTTATTTGGATCCTTATAAGCACTTTTGTGGTAAGCGCTCTGTCGCTGATAGGTGTTATTACCCTGGCGATAAAAGATAAATTATTGCATAAGGTCCTTTTTTGCCTGATCGGGTTCTCCGCCGGGTCATTGATCGGCGGGGCATTTTTGCATATCCTGCCTGAAGCGGTCGAGAACGCTGCCAGTATTAAGGTTTTTTCCTCCTTTATCCTCGGGCTCATCCTTTTTTTCTTGATGGAGCATTATTTTTACTGGCGCCATTGCCATGACGGCTTCTGTGATGTGCATGCTTTTACCTATTTAAACCTGGTCGGGGACAGCTTCCATAACTTTATCGACGGGATGGTGATCGCGGCAAGCTATGTCGTTTCTCTGAAGCTTGGGTTGGTGACCACGATCGCCGTTATCTTGCATGAGATCCCCCAGGAGTTAGGTGATTTCGGAGTTTTGATCTACGGAGGTTTTTCTAAAAAGAAAGCCTTGTTCTATAATTTTATCTCGGCATTGACCGCGGTTATCGGCGCCCTTATCGGGTATTCGTTGACCGGTGTTATTCCTGCCATTTCAAATTTTATTTTACCGCTTACCGCGGGCGGCTTTACCTATATCGCCATGTCCGATCTGATACCTGAAATACATAAAGAGAAAGATAAAAAACGGTCGCTCGCGGCATTTGTCGCGTTTCTGGCTGGTATCGGTTTTATGGCGCTCTTCAAGATAGCCTTTAAAGAATAACCTTCCCAATAAAAAGCGTTTTCTCAATTGCATTCTTATTTTGTTTAATATACAATAATTCAATAACCTTTAGGTGCGGAGTGTGATTTTCTAACGGGTGGTAAAAATAATGAGAAAATTATCGTTAGTGCAGATGGATGTTAAACAAAAAGGAAAGGTCGTAGAAGTCCTTGGCGGTAAGGCATTGCAGCACCGTTTTATGACGATGGGTATTTATGAGGGAAGGGAAGTCGTGAAGTTGAGCCACTTTATTTTAAAAGGACCGGTCGCAATGAGAGTAGGCAGGAGCGTTTTGGCGCTCGGCTATGGTATGGCAAGTAAAATCATTGTCGGGATAGAATGATACGAAAGATCTTTTTGATAGGTAATCCTAATGTCGGGAAATCCATGGTTTTTTCCCGGTTGACCGGGGTGCAGGTTATTGTCTCTAATTATCCGGGTTCTACCGTTGAGATAGCGCGCGGGTATTTAAAAATAGGCGATGAGAAAATAGAGGTAGTGGATCTGCCCGGGACGTATTCCTTGCAGCCTACTTCAAAAGCTGAAGAGATCGCCGTGGCGTTGCTGCAAAAAGAGCCCAAAGACGAGATCGCGGTCATTAATGTCATCGATTCGACCAACCTTGAGCGTAACCTTTTCCTGACGCTGCAGCTTCTTGAAGAGGAATACCCGGTCATTGTTTGTTTGAATATGTGCGATGATATGAAGCACCGGGGCATCACTATTGATGCCGTAAAGCTTGAAGAACTTTTAGGAGTGCCGGTGATCCTTACCTGCGCGGTAACCGGGGTCGGCATAAAATATTTAATTGAAAGGATAAAGGATAAAAAGGTCGGGCTGATCAAGAAGCTTGCGCATGAGGCGCGTTGGCTGGAGATCGGCAGGATCGTGGAGGCGGTGCAGCAGCTGACGCATCGGCATCATACGCTCCGGGAGCGCTTGGAAGACGCTTCAGTCAACCCGTTGACCGGCGGCCTTATGGCTGCCGGCATATTGTACCTTGCGTTTAAACTGGTGCGTTTCATCGGGGAATCCCTGATCACCTACTGTTTTGACCCGATCTTTTTTAATCTCTATAAGCCTTTGCTTGATAAGGTCAGTTTGGCTTTGGGGAGCGACAGCTTCGTGCACCATCTGCTTATCGGCGATCTGATCGACGGAAAGATCGATTTTAAACAGTCTTTGGGGGTCCTGACGACTGCTCCGTATATTGAGTTTGATATGGTCCTGCCGTACATCATTTCTTTTTATTTTGTTTTAAGCTTTCTGGAGGATATGGGGTTCCTGCCGCGCCTGGCAATATTACTGGATAATTTGTTCCACCGTTTAGGGCTGCATGGGTACGCGATCATCCCCGTGCTCCTGGGGTTCGGCTGTAATGTCCCGGGCATCCTTTCCACCCGGATGCTGGAATCAAAGAGGGAGCGTTTTATTGTTTCGACGCTCATCTCGATCGGTATCCCCTGCGTGCCTCTCCAGGCGATGATATTCGGGATATTAGGGAAGTATTCCGGGTTTTATGTCGGCGGGGTATACCTGGTATTGTTTTCTATTTGGCTGATACTGGGGCTTATTCTTAACCGGGTATTAAAAGGCTATAGCCCGGAATTTATCATGGAGATACCCCCGTACCGCCTGCCGCCGCTGGGAATGCTTTTGCGGAAACTTTTTTTCCGCGTCAAGGGCTTCTTGATAGAAGCGATCCCGGTTGTGCTGTTGGGGGTGCTGGCCGTGAATCTCCTTTTGTATTCGCATACCCTGGACCTGGTGACGGGGATATTTGCTCCCGTGATGAAAGGGCTGTTCGGTTTGCCGCAAGAGGCGATCATCGCTTTAACCATCGGGTTTATCCGTAAAGATGTCGCCGTCGGTATGCTGGTTCCTTTAGGCTTGACGGTGAAACAATTATTTATTGCCACGACATTGCTTGCCATATCTTTTCCGTGCGTAGCTACGTTCATGGTCCTCTGGAAAGAATTAGGCTTTAAGGCCCTTCTGAAAGCCGCCGGTATTATGGTCTTAACCGGCATGCTGGTGGGGGGCTTCCTTAATTGCTGTATCTTGCATTAACAGCCAAGCCATCAGGATTTTTCTATGAAAGCATTCGCGTTACTTTCAGGCGGCCTCGATAGTTTACTGGCGGCGCAATTGATCCATCTGCAGGGTATAGAAGTCATCGCTTTGCATTTTAATATCCCCTTTTATTCATCAAAAAAAAGTAATAAAGAATCGGTGCCTTCGTTCGTCAGCCAGGCTGCCGCTCAAGTCGGGATACCGTTAAGGACTATCGATATCTCCGAAGACTTCCTTAATATTTTGCTGAAGCCGAAGTTTGGATACGGCTCGCATATCAATCCCTGTATTGATTGTAAGATCCTTATGTTCCGCCAGGCAAAAGAATTGATGGAGGCTGAAGGGGTTTCTTTTGTTGTTTCCGGCGAGGTCCTGGGCCAGCGTCCGATGTCGCAGCATCGTAAGGCCTTGGAAAGTATTGATGAGGAATCAGGTTTAAAAGGTCTGATCGTCCGTCCGCTCTCAGGATTGCTTTTCCCTGAAACTATCCCTGAACAAAAAGGATGGGTCCAGCGCAGCCGGTTATTAGGCTTTAACGGAAGAGGGAGAAGGCCGCAGATGGATCTGGCAGCGGAATTTGGAATAAAACAGTACGCTAATCCCGCGGGCGGCTGTCTGTTGACGGATCCTATGTTTAAAAAAAGGGTTGAAGACCTGATAAGGCACAATGAAGTGAACCTGAGAAATGTCGCCTTATTGAAGCTCGGCAGGCATTTCCGGCTGACGGCGCAGGCAAAATTGATCGTCGGCAGGGATGAACCGGAGAATGAGGAGCTTATGAGATTGTTCCGGGAAGATGATTATTGTTTTATGCCGTCATTGACAGTTGCGGGCGCGACTGCTTTAGGCGTCGGCAAATTCACCGATGAGCTGGTCAGGTTTTCCGGCAGTATTCATGCCCGCTATTGCGATCTGCATGGCGCAGCGGCAACGCGGATACTTTGCCGTAAGGGAGCGGCGGGTGAGGATACTGTTTTGGAAGTTACGCCGCTTGAAGAAAACAAGCTTCAAGAATTAAGGATATGATCGTATGAAGAAAGAAGCGTTACTGTATGAAAAGCTCGATCGAGCCGCGGTCCACTGTTATCTATGCGCTCACCATTGCGGCATTGCTCCGTCAAAATTCGGTCTTTGCGGGGTGCGCCAGAATATCGACGGTGTTTTGTATACCCATGTCTACGCGGAAGTGGCCGCGCTTAACGTAGACCCCATTGAGAAAAAACCGTTGTTCCATTTCCTTCCCGGCACGCAAAGCCTTTCGCTTGCGACCATCGGCTGTAATTTCCGCTGCGGATTCTGCCAGAATTGGCAGATCTCCCAGGAATCGGTACGTGAGGCTTCAGCTTTGAAATCTCAAAAAGTCCTCCCGGCAGATATCGTGGCCGCCGCCATCAAGAATGCCTGTAAGAGTATCTCTTATACGTACACGGAACCGACTATTTTCTTTGAATATGCTTTTGATATCGCGAAGTTAGCCAAAACCAAAGGCCTGTATAATAATTTTGTCACCAATGGATATATGACCGCGGACGCGCTCCGGATGATCGCGCCGTATCTTAATTCGGCTAACGTTGATTTAAAGGCTTTTCGGGAGGGATCATACAAAAAAGTTTGCGCCGCGCGCCTTAAACCTGTTTTGGATTCAATTAAATTGATGAAGCAGCTGGGGGTTTGGGTTGAAGTAACGACATTGATCGTCCCGGGGTTTAACGATTCCCGGGAAGAGTTGGGTGACATCGCGCAATTTATTGCCGAGGTTGATGATACTATCCCCTGGCATATTTCACGGTTTCATCCTGATTATAAGTTTGCCGATAGTGATGCTACTCCTGAGAAAACACTTAAATCCGCGGAAGATCTGGGGCATAAAGCGGGGTTGAAATTTGTTTATGTGGGTAATGTCTATGGATGGGGGAGCGATACCTATTGCCCGGCCTGCAAAAAACTTTTGGTCAAGCGGGAAGGTTTTAGTATTTTAGAAAATAACATTCAATCCGGCGCCTGCGTTTATTGCCATGCCCGTATCCCCGGCGTTTTTACATGATGTAATATGAGGTAACGGATGGCTGCGACTGATTTTCGCGGGGACGCCTGACTGCCGTCAGGCAGGCTCGTTTCTCCCTGCCTGTGAAAGAAATAGGCAGCAGTTTAATCTGTTACACAATGAATCTGGCGGTTTTTTCGCTCAGCACAATTTTGCGTTATTGCCTTTTGACAATACTTTCCGGTTTTTGCATAAGCGCACAAAAAACTTTTTCCGTCTGCTGCGGTTTACTCGGCGTTTACGCTATAGACTTACGTAATGAGCGTGCTTCAACGCCTCGTAATTCCTTGCAGACATTTGGAAAAAGTTTTCAAATGTGCGCTTAAAG
>CAZPNW010000130.1:0-11903 GCA_964588175.1 uncultured Planctomycetales bacterium | reverse complement strand
AGCCAACACTTCCCTTAAGGGGTCAATTTTTTCTAAATATATAGGAACGACATTGTCGCGCAAGCTATAGAGCATTCCGGATACGCCCAGCCACTGGTTTATGATGGGGCCTACATAAATCTTTTCACAACCGATCCCGTCACAGCGCTCCTGGGCGCGGAAATCTTTCAAACCTATCTCTTTATCGATCAATCGCACAAGCAATTTGCGGTATTTTGATAAAAGCGCCTCATGAACAGCCAAATCCCTTTTGATCGGAGAACCAGCTCCCGGCTTAATACGTAAAGATCTTATGACCTGTGAACGTATATTATCAACCAACGCATCAATACTCCCGAACCCCTGTCTCAATCGCGCAATAACAGGCAACGCGTAATCTCCCGCTAAAACCATAATACGATTTTGATTCTCCTCTTGTTCCAAACGAAAATACGCCGCATGAGCCTGATAAGCATCTCTCAACCCCTGAAGATAACATTCATAATGCTTACGGAAAACCTGCGGCGCCGGATGAGCAAGCGCAGAATAAACATGCGCGGCTTCATAATGATCCTCAGAGGGATGCCTCTTAAGATACTCGGGATGAAGCATGCTTTCCCTGTCGATATTGATCACCGGCCTTTTTTCGAGAATGATCAGTTCCTCTATCGGGTATTTACGCAATTTCTCCACATTGATCACTAAATTGTGCCGGCGGTCATGCATGCCTAAAATATGGGCCTCTGCCATAGCCATGCCCAAGCCATAAAAGAACCTCCGCTGTATTTCTTCATCCAGCCGCGATAGATCCCATATAAATTCCAGGATATCGATCCCGACGATCTCGCGGATATAGACATATTCCGGGCCTTCCTTCATCCAGACACTGGGAGCTTGAATTGCTTCAAGCAGCAAATTTCCGACAATACCCGGGATAATATGTTCTTGGATACCGTTCAAACGCGATTTTATCACCACGCGGGAAATTAATCCGTTCGGCTTGATTATCACCGCGAAATACGGCTGTGTGCGCGCTTCAGTGATCTCCCAGATAAGCGGGCGGTCTTCGACCCGCAGGATACGGGCGCCGCCCAGGTCAGCCTGGAGAGATTTCTCTATCAAAAGCGCCTTTTGGCTTCCCAGCTGCATAAAGCGCATACAATCGGTATGGCGGGGCAAACGGATAAACTCATCATCGATAAGTATCCGCCGCTGCAAACGCCCAAAGATCACGTTGATGATCTCATAGTCGCGGATAGTGCTTAATTGCCAACGCTCCTCCCGCGTTAACACCCCTCCTTCTATAAGACGGTCCATCGATAAGATGAACTGAATATCGCACGGCCCGGCTCCCGCGGCGTTTCTTAACCGCAACAGCAATGCTCTGACCAGATGCACAACAGCGGTAACCTCGCGCATGGCGCAATCGGCAAACGTCTCATTAAAAATCCTTTCAATATCCTCCCGCGTATAAAACTCGCGCTCCATGATCAATCGCAGGCTTTCACTGAATCGGCGGACCTTTTGATAAAACACAGATACCGGATGTCCGGCAGAAACAGGCGAACTTACCGGCAGGTTCTTTCCCGGCAGAGAAGCTTGCCGAAGATTTTCTAAACAGGTACTAACCTTTTGGATAATACCTGACGTAGTTTCCCACGCTTTCAGAGACGAAGATAATTCCGGCGCGCAAGCCGCGGCGTATTGCTCTGACGATAGCGGTGAGCCGCTGAACCTGGCTCTCCCCTGCTCATCAAGCTCTCTTAAGACTTTTCTTACCTGCCTGGCAAAGAAACGCATCTGATACTCATGGACAAAATAGGCATATTCCCTGTCATCATGTGAAACTTCTCCCAGGATCTTCTTAACTATTTGGCCGCTGTAGCCCGGGGACGACTCCATAACCTCCACAGCGTTAATACCAAGTTTATAAAGGTTCTCTGCGATGTGGAGATAAGACCGCTGCAAGGAGCGTTTTATCGGTTGATTAAAACCATTGACTCCCACAAAATCTACCGTAAGATACCCGCGATACTCACTACCCAGGCAGTGACGCTGCATAAAATCAACAAAGCCGGGAGCCTCATAAATTAAATTGTTAAAGTCTCCGTTTTTACCGACAGACAATGTCACATCCAATGATTCGCGGGCCTCAACTGCTCCGCCTAATGCCTGCCGCATATAGTGAGCGGCATTGTAAATCTTATCCTCGGATGCCTCTGTCAACACTAAAAGATTGACATCGCTTATTCCTTTGCGCGCCAGGCCAAGATACCCCATACTTCCTAATATCCAGACTGAAAACGGCTCCAGAGAAGTAAGCAATAGTTTTTCCTTTATTATGAAATCACGCAGCGCATCCCGAAAAGATTCTTTCTCCTGTTTACTGAACAAAAGCCCTAACAATTCATCGCGGTCCCAAGATTCAGGCACCGGGTAATCGCGCTCAAGGACCGCTTCAAGGAATTCTTTCATGCGCGTAAAACGCTCTGCCGGGTCAGGGACACTATTTTCAGAGAGGCTGTCTTCCAATTGCCTGGAGCGGCCGCGGGAACCGTTATTACCGCTTATATCGCCGCTCTCGCGTTTATTATTATACGGAGCGGACAATGACGTTGTTACATACCTGTTGGCAAGCGGATGGTTCTTTTCCCGCCTGACCGCGGAAAGCATCTCCTGCTCAACAAAATCATCCAAATTAATACAAAGATCCGGGCTCCACTGCCGCAGCGCCTCTAAGACCGTATTGATCGCCTCTCCCATCAGGTCATCGCTGTAATAAGCCTGGTCAGCAGGGATGATACGGGCAAACGGGTCAGCGCCGCCGAATTTCTTCATCAATTCGAATGCCCGCGGAAGGAATGCCTGAAGCAGCATCTTCTGAGCGCTCTGGTCAGCATCTTCGACCATCATATACCAGAGTTCAACGAGGCTTAAATCGCACAAACCCGCTTCCCGCTCTTCAACCGTCTGCTCCTGGGAATAATCCCAGATCTTCTGCATAAATTTCTGATGGCCGGTCAATGCGACGAGCTCTTTATCCTCCCGCGACTGCGGCTCTAGAATTCCGTATTTACGGGCTGCATCATAAAGGCACCAGTCTCCTCCTTCTGAGAGCTTTCGCTTGAGCGCTTCAGGAGTCCGGTCTTCGGGAAGACGGCTATAAAATGCCTTCTGAGTAGACGCTAAATCAGGATATTTCCGCCGCTGCTTCCAAAGTTCGAGCCTCGCGAGCTGCTGTTGCTGATAGAGGATAACCTCCGGATACGTTTCTTTATCAATATCCTCCATGATATATTCCAGATCTAATTCGCTGCGGGAACCACATATCTTCTGCTTTAAACCTTTCAGCAGAAGCTCACGCCTTTTTGCTTCAATAAGACAGGTCAATTTTTTGCGCCAGGGCTCCCCAATAATATTGTCAACACTAAGCTGCTCCAGTGAAGCAAGCGCTTTTGCCTGACGCAACTCTTCCCTCACGTTGCGAACAAGTTCTTTTTCCCGGGCAGAAAAGAACCGTTTACGCCTAATTTCTTTCACCCGCGATATTTTTGCCAGGACCGGGCCATCAAAATCACCAAGCGTAATATTTTCCAATTCTTCTAAAGATTGCGCATGCAGCAACTCTGTACAAACAGTTCTTACCCGCTTCATCAGTGCAAACCTTTCCTGACGCAAGCCTCTCTCTACCCTGCGCAGCCGTGACAGTAAATCCTTTATGGCAGCGCGGCCGCCGTCCAGGTATTGCGGAATGACTCCCGCGAGATCTTCTTCGAGTAACTTTGCCGTCTTCTCATCCATTCGCCTGATCTTTTGCCTCAGTGAGTTAACCTCGACGATCAAAGAACGCAGCGTATCAGCCCTGCGGGCTATAGTTTTTTCACCCGGGACACGGATCTTCTCAGTCTCAAGCCTGCTCTTTAAAGCATGCAAGTAATGAAGCGCCCCGGGATAATCGTTTTGCCTTACCAACGCAACTGCCTTGCGGTATCTGGCAGCTAAACGCGCCTTATGAAGCGACTGATACACCTGCGACTTCTCCCCGAGCTGCTTACGTACGCTTCCTTCCCGCAGGTCAATCTCGACAAAAAACCTGCCATCAATACCGTAAACAGGCCTCCCGCATGAATCATTTCGGTAGCGGATACGTGCGACCTGGTTATCTAAAACCAGAATGTCGACTGCTACTTCGGGAAGGTGCTCTGCGGTAAGGTCAAAATCGCGGAACCAAAAACGGCCCGAGGCATCAGTCGTAAGGCCCTGAACGATAAAGTTACCGAGAAGAAAGCCGGACACTAATGCCTCTAAATTATCACTCCAACGCTCAAATACTTCAATTAATTCACCCGGCTTGAAATCATCAGGCCTCAATCCATTATCGAGGGCGTAAAGCTTATTCAATTTCTTATACGCCAAAGTCCCGTCTTTTTTATTCGCGTAAGCGCTCGCCAGAAAAGCTTTCTGGTGAGAGGGGTTTAAGATCCCATCCACACAAGCTAATCCATATCCGCAATCCGCGCCAAAATCCATCCATACCTTGTTGGCAAGGATCAAAAGGCCCCGTTTAGTCAAACGCTTCTGATGGATCTCATGCCATGGCCGCAATTGATTCAAATGCTCCTGAAGAAAACGGCCCCAGATACAAGAGATAAACTTCCCCTGGCGTTTATCCTTGATCAAAATAAACGGTTCATCCAGGCCGGACTCCATCGAAGTACACCACGATATCAATCCGTCTTTAATCACGATCTTTACTCTTTGATACCTGTATTCTTCGCCAAAACAGGCCCAGGTCCAAATCCCCTTTTTACGATCACCCAGGATATTCGGCCGCCTTCCTCCAATACGAAGTTGCCCCTGAGACCCAAGATAGGTAAAGGTCGTAATATCGGTGTAGCGCATAAATTTATTGGTAACGAGCGTACCTCGATGTACACCGATCGCTTCACCCGTGCGGTTATCTATAAGAGGAAAGAATTCAAATAGTGTATGGTCTTTAAAGAAATATATCTGCCGCAGAATGCCATTTTCCACTTCAAGCTCATAGGCGGAATCTTTGTACCCCCGGAAACCAAACGTATACTCGCCAATACTTAATTTAAAATCGTCTCCCAAGACTCCGCGGATCACGCTGTGGCCCAATGAACGTAACGCTGCTCGATCAACTGCTCTTGGCAGATCCTGCCGGTTAAGATATCGAACGGGCGCAGCTTCGCCAAAAGATAACGCTAAAAGCTTCCTCCATACAAAAAGGCGCGATTCATGGTCATCCTGCGCCAGGACAAAATCCTGATGCAGTTCGTCTTCCTTCCAAAGCATCCGCTGTAAATCAACCACGCTTTTTCCTTCGACCTGTTGCTCGATTATCTTTTTTCGCCTTTCACTCTGTAACAATTCAATTTCTTCCCGGCCGAAGGCTTTCAGATCATCCAAAGACAAGGCATCCAATGCTTCCACGGCAACGGCATGACGGATATCCTTACACTGCGCCTTAATGCCTAAAGACAGATCTATCACGAGCGGCTTATCCGTACTATCAAATACCGGCATGCCACGATTATCGCTTATGAACCTTACCAGCCGTTTTTCTCCTCCTATAACCATAACTTCAATTTCAGCATAAGAAAAAAACTCACTCCCGAAAGAAGCGATGAACCCCTGCAATCCCAACACTCCCTCTGCCGATAATGTCCTGGGAGAAATAATGTAATCCTGCGTGGGAAGTATAGACATCTTTTTATCGCTCCATTTCTCAAAGACAGCCAATAATTCCCCTTTGATAAAATCTTGCGGGCGGCTGCCTTCCTGAAGCGCGTACACTCCGGAGAGGCTTTTGGAAACTTTCATATCAGCGCCTTCCCAAACACGGGCCCCGAATATAAACGCTTTTTCTCCGCTTGGATTGCGTATATCGAAAATATCCACGCAGCGGTAAGAATATTCCTCTCCGAAATTGATCCACTCCTCTCCTCCTAATAACAAAGAACCATCCTTACTTAACTTAAAAAGATGTATCTGGTGATACGATTGCAAAGCGTTGAATTTCTGTTGCGGTAATCGGGCCCAAAAGCAATCGGTATAAACATCCTTTCTGTCATCCCAGATCAATGAAAACGTTTCATCAAGCGCTGACTCCATTGATTGACAGCGGTTCACTAAACCGCCTTTAACATAAAGCCTGACCTTTTCATAGGCAAATCCACTGCCGAATTTAGCCCAACGCCGGCCCGCCAGATCCAATATTCCACCCATACCCAAATACGCCTCTATGACCGCATCTTGATATCCGGTGAAACGCTCTTGAGGGATCTTTCCGCAATGCAGATCAACAACCTCGCCTGTATACTCATCAGTTACCTGAAGAAATTCTTCCAGGCAATGGTCCTTAAAAAAGAATATGCGCTTAAGGATGCCGCCTTCTATTTCCAGATCATAAGCTGACCCGCCATACTTCGTGAACTTAAAGACATACCCTCCCATAGAAAGAGAGCCGCCCTGAGGCATTGTTCCGGATATCACCGCGTGCCCCAGCTCTCGCAGCAGCTGCCGGGTTATGGTGAAAGGCAGCTCGTTCCGTTTGTATCGCTTAACAGAACCTTCATCCCTGAATGAGTATTGCAGAAGCTTATCCCAGATAAATTTACGCGACGATTGATCCGGCTCTTCAAAACCCCGGTTCTTCTGCTGCCACAACTTTTTCTGCAACAAAAGTATTCCTTGTTCAAACAAATCGCTATCTCCCATAAACCACGATGCATCATCAATAACTCGTTTATCAAAAGAGGTTCCCCCACCCCTGTGTCGCTCTATTTCCGACGCCTCATGAATACCATCTTTTAAAGGAGAAGCGCTCAAACCCGGGAGGGTTTTCTTATACCATGCCTGGCGCAAAACAACCGTTTCTATGATACACTGCGGATAGACAGAGACGGGAACGTATCCCTGCTTATACGGAGCTTCATCGTAAATCCTCTTGGCCAAATGTTCAGGGATATTGGGCCATTTTTCCTTTTGATATTCGGCAGGCGTAATAAAAATACCATGCATTTTTCTTTCTTGCGCATAGTTTTCCAATAATGCAATCCCCATTTCAGGCCAGAATTTACACCGTTTTCTCCAGCCGTCTTTCAAACTGCCAAAAAGGTCGCTCTGCATAGTATGCACGATGAGGCTATTGGCGTTATTTTGATATACAATGTAATAGAGGGCAGCCGGCACATGCTGTTTCTCCGGTTCGGTATTATTCCTGAAGGCAAGCGGTTCTTGAGAAAATACGGCAAACACTAAACTATCTTCATCGGAAAATGGCAATGACGGAATAACGGCGGCAAACCCCTTAAACGGATCATTAATAGTACACGTATAAGAAGGATTAAAAAGCGCATCTTGAGAATTTAAGATCATTTTCGCCACATAATAGGCATCCTTTATTTTAAAAGGGATAACTCCTCTTCCTTCTTTAATGCTCCTTATCGCTTTTGCCAAAACACTCAGAGTAAATGCTTTGTGCCCGTAATCCCTGATTAAATTAACCAATGCCTCTTTTACAAACGGCACATCAGCACTATCTATCGCGAGTTGATGGATGAAAGAATCCAAGAACTCTGGAGAATTGCGGCAGGTATCAAGAAAGCCTTGAACAGTAAACGCAGAACTTGCGCTTTTAAGCCTTAAGCCGCGCAAGAAATCCCCTTTCGTATCGATGGCAACGAGCAAGCCTTCATCAACAAACAACCTCACCTGGTGATGCCAAGCGATATTTTTATCAGGTTCTTCGGTAATAATGCCATAATCACCCAGTATCTCCCGGACAATATTCGCGGCAACGGAAGTCTTTTTCCAATCAGGCACAATAATTTCTGATTTGACCAGACCGGATACATCGGATTTTTCATCGTTAACCGCTACCATGCTTTTTAAAGCATACGTTATGACTTTTTTGATGGTGCGGTAGAATCCCCGGCGGTCGTCATTGATCAGGTGCAGCAATGACGCGGTACCGTTTTTATTTTCCTGAAGCGCCAGATAAAAACAATCGATCGCGCCTGATTCTTTTAGGATAACCCTTATCCCTCTATGCCCTCTTTTGACGCTTGAAGCATAGCCAAAAACAGGAAAAACAGGAAAAGGCAAACCGCCTGACAAAAGTTTTTCACGGCCATATCTATTCACGAGCGTTTCGAATTCTTCTGCCTGCAGCAGGCCTTCTTGCTTATCGATCGGAGAAGCCGATTCTTTGGCGAGCGGAGAAATAGTGATTATAATAGACGATATTGGGGTAATAGACTTCAGCGCCGTATCGAATGCCACTTCTGTGTAATCAGTGTTTTCATTCTTGACCTTGATGCGTTTGGGATAATCGGCAAAGTAACCTCTCACCAGTTTATAGATCCTATCAGCGCAGCCGGCATCAGTGATAGTAAGATACCTTCCGGCTTCAACACACAGATCAAACATGCGCAACAATATAGACTTGGCTATTCCCCGGCGTTGTACCCCCTCATACACATCGATATTATCAATAAGCAGCGATTCGCGGGTAAACCGGGCATAAAAACTCCCCGCGGCTTTTCCGTTCATGTAAATACGGTATCGCGTCCCGTAATCCAGTTTAAAGGTCAAAACATACTTTTCAGTCGGTATCTCAAGTACTTCAATATCAATATACACAACCGGCGAGGCGGCGTACGTATAAAACGATGTATACCCCCAATCCTGGCTGCCGGTGATCAATTCTTCTTCTGCGCGCAGGAAGCGTAAAGGTATCATTTGATCAGGGTCGTTATTAGTAATTATTACTGACTGTTGCAGGGCGCTTTCAAAATCCCTGCCCCAGGACGGCACAGAGAATATCAGTTCATAAGGCTCAATATGGAACAAATCGATAAAAGCTTTCCCGCCGATAACCAACGATCTTTTAATCCGGTTATATACCCCTATCTTGTCTTTAAAATACTCGCTTGTGCCGTCACCGAAAACAATAAGATCGAAAAATCGGCCAGGAAAAGGCGCTTTCGGCTGGTTTAGATCACCGAACAACGAATGCCGCACAATATGATCCGAATATCTTGCGGCATTTTCCTCACTGACCGTTTCTCCTGTTTTTCGTTTAAACCAATCCGCTATTCTTCCGGTATTTGTTTCGATCAAATCCTCTTTAGCGAAAGTATATACGGTTACGCCTTCTCTCAGATCTATCCTTCCATATCTTTCCAAGATGAACATCAGGTCAAAAACCTCATAACCTCTTCCCGGTCCGATCCATAATAAATTTGTCGGCTGTCCCTTCGTTTGTTCTTCCTTGATCATCGCCAGAATATCCTGATAAAGCTGTCCGGCAAACACTTCATTCCTCAGCTGGAACGTGCGCGTTATATTCTCCTCGGAATAAGGCGTCTTTATGCCGGAGGATGCGGCAAAAATATACGGGATCTGCCTGGCAAGATCACGGCACATCCACACATATCCAAAATGAGGCGCAGTTGTTGAAAGCAGGCCTACCGAGGGGACAACATCGTCCTGCCGCAACGCATTCAATAATCCGATAAAACGCTCATAATCCAAACATGCATCGGTATCTATATTCACTATCGCCGGAGCATGTCTCGGCCGTTCGGCTATGGAGAAATAAGAAATAAATGTTGCCTCTCGGTAATATGCAATACTGCCATACGGGTAGGCGCAAAGACTGTCTATAGGCTGCCCAGCGATATAATTATCATTCACATACCGGCCTTGCTGCCTGGTAAGCTTTGCACAATAGCTTTGTTCATCATTATAGGTAGTTTTATCGAATAGCCTGAATTGCCTGCTCACTGTTCCGTCTCCAAACTCATAGGAAAAAGTAACCGGGTCAAGATGGCGCTCCCTATAAAACTCTAATTCAGAAAGCTCACGGGGCCTTTGAACTCGATTTCCCGGTACTATATAAAAATCGGAATGCAGATCAATGAACAATTGGTCGTTCCCATACTGCGGCACTTCCTTTCGCTCCTGAGCCTCTGATATATAACACACACAATATTCATGCCCATCAAACGCATATAAACTAAAGCCTTTTGTCCGTATAACAACATGCCAGACCATCTGATTATACGTACCATCCTTCAACATGATGTCTTCATGCGTGCCTATGACAAGCCGGGGGAAATGTTTAGAGCGCCAATACCCTGCCGAGGCATCCCAATAATAATTCTGACTGTCAAACTCATCTAAAGGAAGGTCGGGGCGGCGGGGATCATCATATACAAAAGGTGGCGCGTCGCCGCTTTGCTCCTCCAGCGGAGATGAAGCTTTCCGGGTACCCAGATAACTTTTCAGATCTATCTTTTCATTATTTATAATGATCTGGCCTTCTAAGATACAATGAGTGGCGTGTACGAGCACTAAATCAGGCTTTTCGCTTATTATGAAATATTTACCTACGTATCCTTGAGGGATCATAAGTATATTCTCATTCAAAAGAACACTATTGATACCGGCTGTTTTGCCCCTTACAATACGTTTAAGAGTCGCAAAACTTTCCCCAGGGGCAGCAAAATAGTAACCCATTTGATCCATCTCAAGCAATTTTTCTTTCGAGATCCGGCGGAACAATGGCCCTTTAATATCAGGATTGCCGGTAGAAATGTGGCCGAACAAGTTACCCGCTTCAGAAACAAACGTATCCAAGGGGTAAACATTCTTAAGCTTATCATTTATTCGCACAAAAATATTCTCTAAGGAGGGCTGCGCGCCATGATCATAGGAGATAACACAATTATGTTCACCATCCAAAGTTACTAATTGCTGCCATATCCTTAAAGCACTGCTCTTATCCGCATAACCGCGAAGCGCAGAATAGTATTCAAATAAAAGGTTCTTTTTATACTCCGAATACACATTAATTGAGTTTAATTTTCTTAATATTTCCTTATTGATCCTTAAGGTTATAAATCCGTTATTTCTAAAAGCAACTACAAAAATCCCCGGGCTGATAGATGAAGGTTCATCAAATGCCACCCCCTTTAACAAACTCGCAGGAAGATGTACTTTTTTATCATTTCCAACCGGCAGCGTAAGGATAAAGGGATAATCCTTTTCCCATAAACTGACATAGAACTTGTCGGGAGTAAACTCTATCGTGTCAGTAAAGGCTGCTTTGGGAATACTCAGCGCAGATGAACCACTGTTGCCAGGGCCGTTACGGGTGGTTTGATTTTCTTTACTGCTATAATATTCCTCTAACTTTGTAACCACAGGGCTGATCCGCCTGAAATAAAGCTTCCAATCTCCGGAATTGCAGTCTAATATAAACCCAACTTCAGATCCGCGATATTCAAGCCCGAATTTATGAAAGACCTCGGTTAAAACAGGGATCGCTTTCAAGGCGCACGGGATCACCTCAAAGCTATCCCTCCTGGCTACGATCTCGCCCATAAGGATGTTGACCATGAGGTAAATAAAAT
Organism: uncultured Planctomycetales bacterium; assembly: GCA_964588175.1. Lineage (GTDB taxonomy): Bacteria > Omnitrophota > Gorgyraeia > Gygaellales > Profunditerraquicolaceae > JBAZTA01. The sequence continues at coordinate 477 of CAZPNW010000130.1, read as the reverse complement.
TATTCCTTCGCCATGCTGGACTTAAGTATACTCTTAAGACCCTCAACCTGCGGTCCGAGAGAAAATCAACAAAATACAAAAACCCGATCTCGCTCTTATCAGCCGCGTTAAAGAACCCAAGTTTATAATACGCGGAGAGCGGCCCTATACGCTCAATCTCTTCGAGCGCTATATCTATATTTTTTAACGCCGCATGCTTTAGGTGAATGGCTCCTATTCTTCCTGCGGCTAAATCACCGACATTTCTTTGACGCTCAACCCAGGTATAATCCGGCCCTAACAAAGCCCGCGCAGAAAGAGCAGAAGAACTTGCTAGTTTTGAACCGGGTGCAAAGCTAAAGCTGTACCGTCTGCGAACCCAATCGGGCACCTGTCCCACAAAGACAACCGCGGAAGATGCGCTATCACGAACTAACCGGTAAACTTTTCTACCGTCTTTGCCCTTTTCAACAACGATATTCTTATTTTCTCTTGCTA
>CAZPNW010000129.1:0-5757 GCA_964588175.1 uncultured Planctomycetales bacterium | reverse complement strand
TCCCTCCCAATTTCAATTGATCATCTACCATATCCACGAAATTAGCGATCTCATTCCTGAAACTATCCTTGACGTTCGTAAACGATATGCCCAAGCGGAATAAATTCTTACCCAAAGCAGTGTTATACTTGACCTCGCCGAGCAATTCTATCGTCCCGAAGAAATTCACCTTTACCTGTTCCACGTGCGCAAGCGTAAAGCGTATCCACAAAACAGTCCCTACAGCGACATCGATATCCGTAATAATACAGGTGCCGCCTTCACTGATATCAGAAAGAGAAGCCTGGAACTCTCTTTCATCAGTTTTAAGCCTGACTTCTAAAGGCTCTTTCGTCCGATAGACCACCGTCAAACTCAACTTAACCCGTTTATACCTGCGCCGGTCTTTACCAGAATAAAGATTCTCCATACATACACCTCAAAATTATATCCCCTTCGAGATATGGCAATCTCTTCACATGAGTGACACATTAATTCGTTTCAGTATATCGCAGCTAAAAATAAAATCAAGAGGATATTAATCGGGCTAAGGTGATTTTATACTTCTTGACCATATACTGCGGATGATAAGAAAGTTTTGATCTCTTTAAGCCCTCAACCCCCAGGTCCTGTTCTAAATTGACATACGTGAAGTTTTCGGTTTCATGGTTCAAGAACTCCCACAACATGGTTTGATAGCCGCCGGCAAGGTGAGGATCAGCTTTCAAGATATGCATCACTAATGTTTGGGGATTCAACCGTTCGGCGATCGCCACCGCGGCGATGCGGCCGCCAACTTTCAACACTCCCCCGTGGAGCGAAAACGCGGAGAAATTCCTGAGCATTTCTTCATAAGCCCGGCGCTCATGGGCCAAACCCGGCGTATGATCGCAATCCTTGATAGAACACCATGTTTCTTCAAACGCGGCGCACTCACGCAAATTCGTCCCATCAACCGCCTGATACTCGTATACGCAGTTTGATTTAAATTTTTTGATCAAATTACGCTTGCCGTCGAACTTTCTCCCCTGCAAAGCGGCTAGATCGGCAAAAGCGTAGACGTAATCGAAATTATCGGGGTCCTCACTGATACGGACCAGGGTATCCCCCTCAAAAATACGTTTAACATCTTCCGGCACGCGGATAAATTGTCCTCCTGAATCCTGAAGGACCAGCATTATACCGGGCTTATCGGCCGCTCTACCGACCGCAGGTAAGAACACCGGCGCCTTTTGCTCATCAGAACGAACGATCAATACGTCTTGGAACCGGGACACTTTAAATTGATACGTGTCTTTCCAGCAATACAAGTTGGTAAAGGTAAACTCGGAAATTTCCGGAGGATAATCTGCCAACGCGCTGTCAAAGACGTTTTTATCGGTTATCTCTAACTCCCGAAAAGAAGGATAGGCTGGGATATCGCTCATTAATCTTATGGGTTATTCTTCACTACGGTAACGGTAAGCGCGTAATTTCTTTTTTTCTGAGAGCTTACGCTTGTCGCGCAGTAAAATTTCTTTGGCGCCCGCTGAACGCTTGACCGCGCGGCGGCGCTCTTTTTCAATACGTTTTCTTTCTTGCGCTTTTTTCTGAGCGCGGAAATTCTCGACCTTCTCTAACAATATTTTCCAAGCGCACGCTCTATTCTGAGACTGGGAACGCTCGCGGTGATATTTAACGCTTATGCCGAAAGGGGCGTAGCGCAGGCACACACAACTGGAAGCCTTATTGACCTTCTGCCCGCCTTTTCCCGGAGAACGCACGAACTTTTCTTCAATATCGCCTTTACCTATACCCAAAGCTTGCATGCGGGAGCATATATCTTCAGGTATACCGCCAACACTTCCGCCTCGGCCACTCATACGCCCCTCGAATATCCGCGCGCGCTAATGCAAAGGATCTTCCTCAAATCGCCCCAAAAGGTATTTCGCAAGGAAACGCTCAGCCGCCGCGTAAAATTTAAGGCGGTTTTGAGGTTTCGCGAAACCATGCCCCTCATCGGGAAAGAGCATATATTCAGGGGGAATGCCTTTTTCTGTAAGCACCTTGACGATCTGCTCCGATTCTTCTTTTTTTACCCGCGGATCATTTGCCCCCTGCGCGATCAACAGGGGTATCTTTATGTCAGCGGCTTTAAAGAGCGGAGAACGCGATACCAAAAGATCATGCTCAGTCTCGGGATTGCCCACGCGCTTGTATAAATCGGCGATAAGCACCTTCCAATAAGCAGGAATGGCCGCTATGAAGGTGATCAAATTACTCGGCCCGACAATATCCACCGCGCAACAAAACACCTCCGGTGTAAATGCCGCCCCCGCCAAAGCAGCATAACCGCCGTAAGAACCGCCGAATATCGCAATGCGCTTACGGTCAGCAATACCTTTATTTATAAGCCACTCAACTGCATCGATCAAATCATCGTGCATCTTGGCACCCCACTCTTTATTGCCGGCATTGAGGAATTTCTTTCCATACCCCGAAGAACCGCGGTAATTGACCTGAAAACAGGCATATCCGCGGTTGGCGAACCATTGCGCCTCCGCGTCATACCCCCAGGTATCGCGGACCCACGGCCCCCCATGCACGTTTAAAACAACAGGCAAGGCCTTTTTAACCGCTCCCGGGGGATAGCTGATATACCCGTGAATAACCAGCCCATCGCGCGCGCGAAACGTAACCGGCTCCATAGACGCAAGCTTGTAATTCTCTAATTCAGGTTTATGATAAAAAAGGAACCGGCCTTTTTTCTGCGAGCGGTCATACAGATAAAACGCCACCGCGCCGTTATCGACTGTAAAACTGACGATCCAGAGCGTGTCGGCATCATTACGGCTGGAGACCCGGAAATCACCTTTGTGGAGCGATTTTATGCAGTTAAAATCATCCTGAACGCGTTTATCAAATACCTTCCACTCAATACGTTCCTTGGTAAATGAAACAGCTTCTATCTCATAGGTATCCGGATTACGCATAACACCTGAGACGTCATAATCCGGGTCGCATGCCATAACTTCACGCTTAAGATTGATTAAATCCATTTTCACCAATTGACTGGCATTAACGCCCCGGGAATCCAAAAGGAAAATACTCGATCCGTCTCTCGTAAACCCGACAGCGCCGCTTGATGAACTGTCTTCGAAATCCCAGGTAAGGGCCTTTTCCCAGGCGGATGAATCATCTTTACGGATCAACAAGTCGAAACCTCCATCCGGCAAAGACGCGAGAGCGCCTCTGACTTTAAGCGATGCGTCAACGATCCATTCAACCACATTCCCGGGATTCTTCTCCACAAGCGCTAATACGCCGGTCGTCAGGTCACAATGATACACATCATGCAGCTTTTCATCTTCTTTATTCATCGAAATGATCAAGTCATTCGGAAAATCTTTATTATGCTCGATGACCCTGACCTGGACATTATCAAACGGAGTCAGATCAGTTGTTCCCAAAGTCTTCAGGTCAACCCGGAACAACCGCCAATTCTCATTACCGCCGGCATCCTGTAAATAAAGGATATGCGCGCTGTCCGCTGCCCAAAAATAACGGCGTACTCCTCGCTCAATATCCCGGGTGACCGGCACCTCATCATTACCGCCGATCGTCCTGACCCAGACATTGAGTACATTCTTGACAGGCGCTAAATACGCCAACTTCTTTCCATCAGGGGAGATTTCCGGGCTTGTAGTGACCGGATTGCCGAAAAGTACTTCGCGGGGGATCAAGGGGGGTTGTTCCGGCAACTTCTTCTCACCGGCATTTGTTGTACCAGTAAGCATCATAACAAACAGTCCTCCGATAATAAATTGACGAATCATATATTGGGTTATCGGTGCTCGGTGATCGGTGATCGGAGCCCTGCTGACCGATAACCGAGAACCGACCACACCCGGCGCAGATCTGAATTGCGCCGGTGCGCGCTTTCTGCGCAGCCGATTACCGAAAACTATACCGGTTGTTTTTTATCATTCTCCTCGACAAACTTCTTTATTTCATCGATATTCTCAAGTATCATCTTAGCTTTACTCAATCCGAATGAAAAAGGATATTTATCCTCTTCATCTCGTTTAATGACGATCAAAGGCTTCCCTTTATACTCGCTTCTTTCAACGATCATACTACCCTCCTGCGCTGTTAATACTGTTACTCGTTTGATTCACGGAAATAATCCTTCATCATATCCAAGAACTCATTATTCCTGCCGTGACCATCGCCTAAGACTTCATCAAGGTCAAGTTCAGGAATACTGCGGCTGACTGAAGTATCGACCTCGACAAATTTGTTCAAAATATTCCCTTCTTCCAGGAAACGCGAAACCTGGGTAAAAACCGAACGGCTCCCGTCTAGAAAACTGCGGGGGGAACGGTCAACATGCGGTTTACAAAGGAATAAATTTTCCTGCGCCCGGGTCGCCGCCACATAAAAAAGCCTGCGTTCTTCTTCAATAGCGTCCTGATTCTCTAATGACAAATAAGAAGGAAGATGCCCTTCAGCGACATAGATCATAAAAACAGTATGCCACTCCAGGCCTTTTGCCGAATGAATAGTAGAAAGTGTCAAACTCGAATCATCCCGGTCTTTGAACCCTGCCTCAACAATGCTTTTCTCAGGCGGTTCAAGGGCCATGTCCGAAAGGAACTGTTCAAGCGAAGTATAGCGCCCGGCGATCCGTTCCAAAGAATCAAGGTCATTGAGGCGCTTATTAAAATCATCGTATTTATCTTTTAAAAGCGGCTGATAATAAGCCAAGAATTTTCCGATCAATTCACCCGGCGATTGTTTGAGAGGGTCGATATCCCTGATTATTTCAAACAGCTTTTTTATATCTTCGGTCTTTTGGATGGTTTTATCTCCGGCAGCAATACCCTTTTTCTGCTCGACGATCTCCTTGATCAGGCGTTCGGCAGTCTTGGTGCCCACCCCGCGGATCAGCATTAAGACCCGGTGCCAGCTGACCGGGTCGGATAAATTATAAACGATACGCAAATACGCCATGATATCCTTGATATGCGCGGCCTCCACGAACTTCTGTCCGCCATACTTCACGAACGGCACATTACGGTTAGCCAACTCGACTTCCAGATCGTTGGAATGCCAGCCTGAACGGAACAATACCGCGATCTGCCCCAATTCAACGCCTTCTTCCCTCAATTCCAGGATCTTATCGGCAACGAACCTTGACTGCGCGTGCTCGTTTTCCGCATCTACAAAAACAGGCAGTTTATCGCCTTTTTTACGAGTATACAGGTTTTTCTCAAACTTATCTTTGGCAAAACGGATCACTTCGTTCGTCAGGTTTAAAATAGGCTGCGTGGAACGGTAATTCTCCTCAAGCGTAATGATCTTAGCGCCTTTGAAGATCTTGGGAAAATCGATGATATTCCTGAAATTGGCGCCGCGGAAAGCGTAAATACTTTGAGAATCATCCCCTACCACCATAATATTCTTATGCTCTGAAGCCAGCAGGCAGACGATAAAAGCCTGTAATTTATTGGTATCCTGATACTCATCGACCATGATGAATTTATATTTACGCGCCAGGCTCAGGCGTACCTGTTCGAACTTGACCAAAAGGTCTTTGAGATAGACCAGCAGGTCATCATAATCCAGGAGCGATTTTGATAACTTATACTTTGCGTATTCATCCCTGACCGACTTAACTTCCTCCTCCCACTCGATAAACTGAGGATACTCGTCATAAAGGATAATACCGATCTCTTCCGATTTATTGACGCTTTTAGAAATAACATCCATAAGCGCGCCCTTACGGGGGAATCGTTT
>CAZPNW010000128.1:0-5528 GCA_964588175.1 uncultured Planctomycetales bacterium | reverse complement strand
AATGGCCATCGGAATGCAGTGGTATATGCTGCGCATTTCCCGGAGCCATGATATAGAGCGACCCAAGATTTACCGCAACGCCTGTTTCCTGGTCACTAACATCACCCTGAATAACAATACTGTTTTTACACGCGGCAAGTTTGACATCGATCCGGTAAGAAGCGTTATTCACGGGCGGTTTGCTAAAGAACTTTAATGCTGCTTTGCCTTTCTTAAAAGGCACCGAATCAGTCATGATTACCTCTGCCTCAAAGGAAATCTGCACAATATTCGGGAAGAAAATGTTGGCTTGATAATTTCCTTTCATATCGGTTTTAACGATCTTTGTTTTCCAGGGAAAATCAACATCACAAGTCGCCGAATCAATTTCCACACCTTTAACCCTTAGCGCGACCTGGGCACCGGCTACCGGAGTAGTTCCATTACTCCCAGTAACTTTTCCATAGACGGTAGCAGTCCCTGCCTCAGCCAAACCGAGTATCAAGAAAAAAAGCACAATACCTACGCACAACGAGAGCAAAAAACACTTCTTTACCATAGTCTCCTCCTGTTCTTTATAAAATAAAAAATCTTACTTCCCTGTTCTTGTGGCAAGAACATGCAGGAAAGTAAGACCCGTTTTAATTCAACTTCCTCCCCAATCTGTATTATGAGCCTAACATATAAAAATAACAAAATCAAGGTCTGGCAACAATATTCTGAAAACGGTTTCCAAATACAAGCCTGCCTACCGGCAGGCAAGGAGCGAAAGTAATTGAATAAAAACACCCTTGATTGGATTGCGAGCAAGCAATAGCGGGTGACGAGGCGCGATTTGAGCAGGACGTAAAGGCGACGAGCGGGCATGGTGTCCGAGCGCAAAGCGCGAGGACGAGCGAGGAAGCCGATGCGAGTGAGCTTTTCCACGCCGGGGAAAAGCGAACGTTCCTGCGAAAACGCGCCTCGGCAGGACCCGCGAAATAACTTAAGCGAGCAATCCCACAGGAGCATTTTAAAGTATTGTCTCAATAAAATAAAAATCCCAAGCACTGACTAAGCTTGGGATTAAAAAAGATACAATTTTATATTCCTTCTCCTTTAATTTTAAAAGCGGGTTTTGAAGACGTAGGTAAATCCACCTTTGCTGAATTCAGGCTTGCCTTTAAGCTTAAACACCTTAACGCTGCATTTCTCTTTGACCCAGTCTTCAACTTCTTTAGCTTTATAATACGGCGACCAAACATCGATCCCAAACACCTTTGCCCACTCTTGGCGCAGCATCTTTTCTTCGCTTACCTTTGGCGTATTATAGAACGAGCAAAAGGCCTGACGGCTGGAGGCAATAGTATCGCTTCGCCCTTGCTCCAAGTATTCTCTCGGCATCAATTGAAATTGCGGCCATTGCACAGGCTTAACCAAAAGATCCTCTAAATTCGAGTATAACTGTTTTAGTATTTTTTCTTCGGGCCCCATAACAGCCTTTTTCATGACTACGATCTTCTCAAGGGTTACGGCATTTTCCATTGATAAGAAACCATAGGGTATTTTGGACGCAACGAGAGCATCCTGCGCAGCAAGAGGCACAGGTAGATACCCGATTAAACACACTAAGACTAAAATTCTTAAGATTAGATACATCGCTTCCTCCGGAAACAAAAAAACCTATTCTCAAAAGAATAGGTTTGCAAAATGCTGTACTTATTTCGGCAACCCAGCTGCCTTACTTAAAGATCAAGTGAAGGCCTGTGGCTTTGCGTCCTACCCTTTCGGGAAGTTTGCCCTTTCGTTCAATATATGTCACAACTTCTTAGTTTCTAAACAGTTTACTCCTAATTAAAATATAGCACATAATCGAACATATTACCATAGTATCTGAAATGCCCCTGCTAATTTTCTCGCTCAGGGCATGTTTTCTAGGGAACGGATCCCTGCCTACCGGCAGGCAGGCTGACTTGGCTGATTCCCTCGCAGGGACGCTCGTTTTGCCCCGGCGTGGCAAAACTTCGCTCAGGTCGGCTGCGTCGCTCTGCCCGACTTCGTTTAGCGAGGGGCATCCGTGCCCGCTCCTTGCCTTTATGCCCTGCTCGGGAACCAGCCAAGTCACCCGTTCATTAAAACTTCATTCATCTTCAATCTCATAAGAGAAATTACTGCTAGATAATATCTCTCGAAATCACAGCCAAGCCAGCCGCTTGCCGATATAAAACAAAATATCCCAAGCCATACGCGAGCTTGGGATAGAAATATACAGAAACGTCCCCTATTATTATTTCCAAATGATTTTGAGGGGATTTCGTACCGGTATCCGTCTATAAAGGTGTTTCGGGTATCCAACCATCATGGCCGCACCTGCTAATGCTCTTGAGGAAAACCCGACGGACTTTCTTACCTCTTCGGACATCGAAAGCGCCATTGCCACGTATCCTGCCCAGCATGCGCCAAGCCCGAGACCAAATGCCGCAAGTTCCAGATATTCTCCCGCTATCGTACATGACTGAGGGACCAGCGGATCATCTTTAAGTCCGTAAGCGACGACAACGCACGGCGCTCCCCTGCAGATCATATCTTGTCCCTTCTTCCAGGCATCGACCAGGCGTGTGAAACGAAAAGATTCTGCCACAGGGGACTTTTCCTTCAAAAGCACCTCCATCCAACTCACTACCGCGGTAACGAGTTCTCGCACTTTATCGTTTCCCATGACCACCAACCAACTGACCGGCTGACGGTTGATCCCTGAAGGAGCGTATCGGGAGATATCAAGGAGCTTCTCCACCAATTCTTTCTTGACAGGTTCGGGCTTATAAACGCGGATCGAACGCCTGCCTTTTAAGAAAAGCTCGACCTGCTCTGCGTTCGGTAATTTCTCCGGGTCAAGCGGCATCGAGTTATCAGGGCTCATCGTTGACAACGTGATGGCGCCATGGGGGCAGGCCGAGAAACAGTGGCCGCAATTTATACAAATATCTCCGCCGCCCTCCACGAATTCAGGCACGCGCTCTTGCTCATTCATCCACACGAGCTTAATCGGGCAGACTTCCACGCATATCCCGTCTTTATTGCATTTCTTTTTATCAACCTGGAAACTGATCATAATCTCGCCTCCACATATGCTTCAATAGGAAACAGAAGCGTTCCCTCTTTTTCATTTACCTGGGACACGCCCCGCGTTTTTCTCGACTATTTCAGCGGCACGGCTCAATTCCTCTAAGATCTCCAGACATTCCTGTTTACTGTATACTCCTATATTATTCCATAACCAATCGCCTTTCTTTAAGGAACTGATTGCGCGATTATAATAAACCTTATTGCCTTTTAAGAAGGTATTCTCCGTAGGCCTGGGGAATGACAGGACAAAGAGTTTTTCTTTTGGGACAGGGCAGCGTAATTCAACACAAGTATTACTACTGTTATTATCATTATCGCCCATAAAATAAGTCACCGTTATTTTTCTTCCCTTAAAAAAACCGGTGAGGGATTTCGACAGGAATGAATCATTCTGAGATGCTCCTTCCAAGACTTCAGAAAAAGCTTCAATTGACATATTAGCTCTTTCATATAATTTCTTATAACTGTAAATGACGAATAAAGCAACAATAACGGTCAGAAACAGGTAAAAAGCGGATACTGGACACATAGATCAATGCTCCTTTTTGCTAACTACTAATTATACCTCCCTATAAAAGAAAGCCCAAGCGTTTTTAAGGCTTGGGATTGAAAAAATAGAAACGTCACCTATTTTAATCACGCGGATTTAAAGATCTGGTCGCCGGTGCGCCAGTCTCCAGTCCCCAGTCACCAGTGCCCCAGAGTCACAATTAAGTTTAGGAAATTGAATACTGTCGGAAGCTTTCTCGCTCAAGACATGTTTGCATGGGAACGGGTCCTGTCTTGGACTGTTTCTCACGGGGACGCTTGTTTTGCCCCGGCGTGGCAAAACTGCGCTCACCTACGGACCCTCGCGCTCGCCGAGTTCCTGTTTCGAGGGCGAACCGTGCCCGCTCGGGTCCTCGGATGCCCCGTTCGAAACAGTCCAAGCCACCCGTTCACTAAAACTTACATTCATCTTCAATCTCATAAGAGAAATTACTACTGGATAATATCTCTCGAAATCACAGCCAAGCCAGCCGCTTGCCGGTATAAAACAAAAAATCCCAAGCCGTCCTCAAGCTTGGGATTTTAAAAGATAGGAACCTCACCTATTCTTCCTAAGATTTCTTTATATAAACTCCGTGCGCTGCTATGAGTATAATGACAGAAAGTATAAACACTAAACAAGCCAAAGCTATCCTGACTTTTTTATTCTTTATGGCTCGTTTCAGCAACAGGTCAATAATGAAAGTGATTGCCGCAGGCAGCAATATAAATGATAGGAATACGCTCACGGCAACGATCAATATCGAAGCAGGATCATTCATTTTATACCCCTACTTTTTCCTAGTCCTGATAAAGGTGTAGATTAGTAGAGAGATTGCTACGCCCACACCCAGTATTCCCTTAACTAACAGTCTCGCAGGAACATGCTCTTCACCTGTAAAAATCGCAGCGAGAAAAAAACAGGCGATAATAATTAACACGGCCAATATAATTAATTCTTTTTTATTCATTTCTGTCTCCTGACCGCTATAGTCAATCGCACCTTCCAAACTGCCCCTTGTATGTATGCACTAGCTATATCAAAGGCTGGACATCATTTTCTTTCTTAGATGCCGCACCAATCGAATGATCCCAACCCAAATGAAAATTGTTGCAATAAACCATAACCTTTCAAAAAGGCAATAAAAAGAATTTGATAGCACAGCATCATTAGTTATCACCATTGATAAAAGAACAGGAAGAAATTGCACACAAACAAATGATAAGAAATCTATGATCGCAAGCGCTTGACAAGAAATTAACGATAACAGCATGAGGATCCAATATATACCCGCATTAATGCATATGGCCTGAACCAAAACACGAGGCGTGAATTGACCATAGTGAGATTCAATCAAACGTTTAATCGCATAGATCATAAGGATATTAAGGAAAGCGATAAAAATTACCACTATAACCGGAGCCGGTAATGCATTAACATCGTTCAATATGCTTATTTCAAAAGGAAACCCCACGCTATACTCATAGCGTGAGCCCGTCGAACATCCCCGAACAAAAGGCAGGAAAGTTAAGAGAAAAAACAATGCGATCTTCCCGACATTTTTAGCCATCTTCTATCTCCATAAAAGCACCCATATCCAAAATAATCTCAATTATTGTTATTTATTCTACTACCGCCAACATGCTTGTCAACCTCAAAATGCACCCTGGCGAGATAATAATCTAATGCAAGTTTTCGTGAACGGGTGACTTGGCTGATTCCATAAAGGCAAGCCTGCCTGCAGAAAGCGGAAATAATTGAATAAAATGTAACGTGGGATTGCGAGCAAGGCAGCGATAGCGGGTGACGAGGCGCGATTTGAGCAGGACGTAAAGGCGACGAGCGGGCATGGTGTCCGAGCGCAAAGCGCGAGGACGAGCGAGGAAGCCGATGCGAGTGAGCTTTTCCACGCCGG
>CAZPNW010000127.1:0-17050 GCA_964588175.1 uncultured Planctomycetales bacterium | reverse complement strand
CGCTTGCTAAAGAAATAAAATCCGAGCTCGGGAGCGTGAACGGTTCCATTGTTTTGACTAAGAATTTAGAACAGGCGGTTGAGATCGCTAATAAGATCGCTCCTGAACATTTAGAGGTCCTGGTGAAAAATCCCCAACGCTTGGTGAAGGGTATTAAACACGCGGGCGCGATTTTCTTAGGTCCGTTCAGCCCGACCGCGGTAGGGGATTATGTCGCCGGGCCGAGCCACGTGCTGCCGACGAACGGCACGGCGCGGTTTTTTTCCGGTATTTCAGTGCAGGATTTTGTCAAGTGCAGCCATATTATCGGTTATTCCAAGAAAGCCCTGGAAAAAGTCAGGGAACCTTTAGAGAAGATCGCCGGCATTGAAGGGTTGCATCAGCATCTTGATTCGGTGAAGGCACGGTTTGAGTAGCTGTTATCGGTATTCGGTGATCGGTGTTCGGTTATCGGTTATCGGTTATAGAAGATATCCGATTAAAAAAGAGAGAAAAGAATGAAGAAAAGGCTGATAATTAAAAAGAGAAAGACCAGTGAAACAGATATAACGGTAAAATTGAATATAGACGGGGCAGGGAAATCAAAGATAAATACCGGTATCGGTTTCCTGGACCACATGCTTGAACTTTTTGCCTTTTGGGGATTATTTGATTTGGAGGTGTCTGCAAAAGGAGATTTGAAAGTAGACATACACCATACGAATGAAGATATTGGTATTGTACTCGGACAGGCGTTTAAAGCTGCCTTGGGAGATAAAAAGGGGATCAAACGGATCGGGGCTGCTTCTGTTCCTATGGAGGATGTCTTGGGGGCGGTTGTGTTGGATATTAACGGGCGTGGCTTCCTGGTTTTTCCGGGGGATAAGGGGGAGCTTAAGACTTCCGATGGCTATGAGTTGAAAGATGCGGAGCATTTTTTCGATTCTTTTACAAAGAATCTCGGCATGAACTTGAACGTACGTATTGAACCTATAGGTTCTGACCTTCATGCTGCTTTAGAGCCTGTTTTTAAGGCTCTGGGTATTGCTTTGGATCAGGCAACACAGATTGATCTTCGGCGTAAGGGAGTACCTTCTACTAAAGGCGTTATTGATTAAGAAAGATTATATTTAACTTGTGTTCTGAGACTTGTGAGTTGTGATTTTCAAGTTATCATCCCGGATTCCTGATTTCCGGATATTCTAGTCCCGGATTTCCTGTTTACCGGATCGTCTTTTGCCATGGACCATCGACTGTGGACCATGGACAATTTGTGTCTTGTGTCATGCGACCTGTGACCTGTGACATATAATAGTTTAATAGGTACGCACTAATGATCGCGATCATCGACTACGGCATGGGTAACATTCATAGCGTCAAGAAAGCGCTGGAATTTATGGGCGCACAGACGCTCCTGACCAATAAGCCGCAAGAGATCAAGAAATGTGAAAAATTAGTTTTACCCGGTGTCGGGGCCTTTGGCGATGCCATGGAGGAACTGCAAAAACAAGATTTAGTTTCGGCGATCAAAGATGATATCAACCGTAAGAAGATCTTCCTGGGTATTTGTTTAGGAATGCAGCTTTTGTTCGAATCCAGTGAAGAATCTCCCGATGTAAGAGGATTAGGGATCTTTAAAGGAAAAGTAAAGAAGTTTGCGCCTCGAGAAGGGCTCAAAGTGCCGCATATGGGCTGGAACCAGCTGAGGAAAGACACAAGTGAATGTCCGCTGTTGAAAGATGTGGAAGATAACGCGTTCGTTTATTTTTGCCACTCATACTATCCGGCGCCGCAAGAGCCTGAAGTTTCCGCGGCAGTGACTGATTATGGCGAAGATTTTACATCTATGGTTTGGAAGGATAATGTTTACGGCGCGCAGTTCCATCCGGAAAAGAGCCAGGCAGTAGGGCTTGATATTTTAAGGAACTTTGTAAAGTTGTAATGTAGTAGCGTTCAGTCTAAAATATAAATAACAAAGGAATGGTTATTGATGTTACTCATACCGGCAATAGATATCAAAGACGGTAAAGTAGTCAGGCTTACGCAGGGCAGGTTTGATAAAACCATAAATGTATATGCGGATGAGCCGGTTAAGGTCGCAGAGAAATGGGCGGCGCAAGGAGCTAAGCTTATCCATATCGTTGATCTGGACGGCGCGGCAGTAGGCAGGCCGAGAAATTTAGATAAGGTAAAACAGATCATTGAATCGGTCAAAACGCCGGTTGAGTTTGGAGGCGGAGTACGCAATATCGATACGATCAAAGAACTGCTTGATGCGGGCATTTCCCGGGTTATTTTAGGGACAAAAGCGGTTGAGGACCGTGGTTTTCTGGAAGAAGCGTTCCGGCGCTTCAAAAATAAGGTCATTATCAGTATCGATGCTAAAAGCGGGCACATATTGACAAAAGGGTGGAAAGAAAGTTTTGAAGGTATAGAAGTATTGGAATTCGCCCGCCAGTTAAAAAGTTTGGGTTTTAGCGAACTTATTTATACCGATATCTTAAAAGATGGGACGCTCAAAGGGCCTAATATTGAGGCGATCAGTGATCTGTTGAAGAAAGCCGGTATCGGCGTTGTCGCTTCCGGCGGGATATCAAATCTTACTGATATCGGGAAGCTGAAGTCATTAGAAAAGGAAGGTGTCACGGGAGTTATTATCGGGAAAGCGTTGTATGAAGGTAAGTTTACGCTTCAGGAAGCACTGCGGTTAGCATAGGTACGCGGTGCAATTGTGGGGATACGAAGGAGGAGAAGATGGTGAAGAAGGCAATAGGTTTTTCCATGGTTTTATTTGTATTGTTTCTTTTAAACGGATGCGCGACAACCAGTAAATCAGCAGATCTTGAAAGCCAGGGATTACGTAATCAAGTCGGCGTTTTGGAAGCACAGCTTCAGGCTAAGGACCAGGAGATCAGCAGCTTACGCGATGCTTTGCGCCGGGTGACTGAAGAAACCGCTTCATCCAGGGCAACGTTTGTCGAGACAGGTTCTTTAAAAGTCATGCGCCCGACGATGAAACAAATACAGCTCGCGTTAAGAAACGCCGGTTTTGATCCCGGGTCTATTGACGGCCGTAAGGGAAAGAAAACGCGGGAAGCGATCAAAGCTTTTCAGAGAGGGAATAGTTTGAAAGCTGATGGTGCTGTCGGCAAAAAGACCTGGGAATTGTTGAGCCCATATTTATACCAGAAAGAGAAGTAATCTTAAAAACAGATGCTTACAAAGCGCATTATTCCCTGCTTGGATATTAAAGAGGGCAGAGTTGTCAAAGGAGTCAAGTTCTTAGGTTTGCGGGATGCGGGTGACCCGGTGGAGGTTGCCAAAATTTATGATGCAGCAGGCGCTGATGAACTGGTGTTCCTTGATATTACAGCAAGTTTTGAGAAGCGTAAAACCTTTGTGGAACTGGTGGAACGCATCGCCCAGAATATATTCATGCCATTTACTGTGGGTGGGGGTATCGGCTCTGTCGCGGATATCCGTAACCTGCTGAACGCGGGAGCGGAAAAAGTATCCATGAATACTTCCGCCGTCAAATGCCCTGAGCTGATCAGCGATGCCGCAGCCAGATTCGGCAGTCAATGTATCGTCGTGGCGATTGACGCTAAAGCGGTCCATAGTCCACAGTCCACAGTCCATAGTAAAGAAAAAGATCAACTATCGACCATGGACCATGGACCATCGACTCAACAATGGGAAGTCTATATTAATGGAGGAAGGACTGCAACCGGGATCGACGCGTTGGATTGGGCCAGGCAAGCCGCTTCTTTGGGAGCAGGAGAGATCCTTTTGACCAGTATGGATTTTGACGGGACAAAAGACGGTTATGATATTGCTTTGACTAAAGCTGTGGCTGAAGCGGTCAATATCCCTGTTATTGCTTCAGGCGGAGCGGGCAAGTTGCCAGATTTTTATGAGGTTATTGTTACAGCAAAAGCCGATGCTTGTTTAGCGGCATCGCTTTTTCATTATCAGGAATTAGAGGTCCGACAGGTAAAGCGCTATTTAAAGGAAAAAGGCGTTGCAGTCAGGTTGTGAGTTTCAGAGAAGGAGGGAGTACTCGTGGAGAAAAAAGAGTCATTTAAAGTCAAGGACCTTAAATTTGATGAAAAAGGGTTGATCCCTGCAATTATTCAGGATTATAAGGACCATGAAGTCTTAATGGTCGCCTATATGAACGCTGAGTCGGTCAGGAGGACGATCAAACTTGGTAAAACCTGTTTTTGGTCCCGTTCACGCAAAGAATACTGGATCAAAGGCGCTACTTCCGGAAATTTCCAATATGTGAAATCAATTTCCTATGATTGTGATATGGATGCTTTGTTGATCAAGGTCCGGCAGATCGGAGTTGCCTGCCACACCGGCAACCGTTCTTGTTTTTATAGAAAAATTAAATAAGTCTCAAGACACCAGTCACATGACACACGTAGTCTATTGACCATGGACTATGGACTGTGGACTGTGGACTACTTCCCATAGTCAACCTGTGTCTTGTGACCTGTGACCTGTGACATCTTATAGGTTTATATTATGTACACTCCCTCACTCAAAGAATTCATTAAATTGTCGAAACAGTGCAATATTATCCCTGTTTATAAGGAGATCAATGCTGACCTGGATACTCCGGTATCGGCGTTCCTTAAAATAAAGAAGGATGCTTACGCTTTTTTACTGGAATCTGTTGAAGGGCAGGAAAATATTGCCCGGTTTTCTTTTCTGGGCAGTAACCCTTGTTTGGTCTTCCAGAGTAAAGGCAAAAATATCAGCGTTGAATACCGCGGCGCGGGAAAAAATCAGGTAAATAACTTCGGGGCAGCGAAAAAGACACTCAAGCAGTATGTCACTGCAACCGACCCTTTAGATGAGATCAAAAAGATCATGAAGGATTTCCGCGCGGCTCGCATTAAAGGCCTGCCGCGTTTTTACGGAGGGTTTGTCGGTTATATCGGTTATGATATGGTGAGGTTTTTTGAAGAGATCCCGGATAAGAACCCTGATGACCTGGAAGTGCCGGATTGTATTTTTATTTTGACGGATACCTTATTGGTCTTTGACCATGTTAATCATACCATTAAGATCGTTTCAAATATTATCCTGCCTCAAGGTGATCAAAAACTTTCTTTGAAGGAGAAAGAAAGGATTTACCGCTTAGCGCTCAAGAATATTGAGGCTATCAGCGCTGATTTTAAGAAAACGCTCAAAGTGGAAAGAAGAGAGCGCGGGGCTGCCCGCGAGTTAACAATAGAATCTAATTTTAAAAAACCGGAGTTTTGTGGTATAGTAAATAAGGCCAAAGAATATATCCGTAAAGGCGATATTATCCAGGTTGTTCTTTCACAGCGGTTTAAAGCCCGGATCTCTAAGGAGCCGTTTGATATTTACCGCGACCTACGCAGCCTCAATCCTTCTCCATATATGTTCTTTTTGAAATTGAATGCGATCTCCTTGATCGGTTCTTCCCCGGAAATGCTGGTGCGTTGTGAAGAAAACCGGGTTGAGACCCGGCCTATTGCCGGGACCCGCCGGCGCGGCATGACTGAAAGCGAAGATATACGCTTAGAGAAAGAACTTCTCGGGGATGCCAAAGAAAAAGCAGAGCATATCATGCTGGTTGACCTGGGCAGAAATGACGTTGGCAGGGTTTCTGTGCAGGGGAAGGTGAAAGTCAATACCTTTATGGCGGTAGAACGTTATTCCCACGTTATGCACCTGGTCAGCGATGTCAGCGGCCAGTTACAAAAAGGCAAGGATCTCTATAATGCTTTGCGGGCGTGTTTTCCTGCCGGTACTGTTTCCGGCAGCCCCAAGATCAGGGCGATGGAGATCGTTGATGAATTAGAGAATGTTAAGCGCGCCACCTACGCGGGGGCGGTGGGGTATTTTAGTTTTTCGCATAATATGGATACGTGTATAACCATACGGACGATCCTGGTAAAAAAGGGAGTCGCCTATGTCCAGGCAGGCGCGGGTATTGTCGCTGATTCGGTACCCGAACGGGAATATATGGAATCAGTCAATAAGGCTAAGGTATTATTAGAGGCGCTGCGTTGTTAAAAAGACGCGCGTCGTTTAAGTATCTTGGGAAATTACAAAAAATAATAAAGGGAGGGGTATCATGGCAGTACGTGTCAGACTCAGAAGAATAGGTAAGAATCCAAAGAAAAACCCGCATTTCCGCGTTTCGGTCTTTAACAGCGATGCCGGAAGAGACAGTAGGTTTGTCGAGGAGATCGGTTATTATAATCCGGTATCCGGAGCTATGAAGGTTGATAAAGAAAGGCTAGCGTTTTGGAAGAGTAAGGGCGCGCTTGTCTCTCAGACAATCGCCCGGCTTGTTGATAAAACTGAATAATAACCATTAATTTTGTAGAGGAGGTAGAAGTATGCCGCCGCAAACACCGGTTAATCCGATTTTGAATTTAGTCCCGTTAGCCCTGTTATTCGTTATCTTTTATTTTCTTATCATCCGCCCGCAGAAAAAGCAGGAGAATGACCGGCAGAAAATGATCAGCAGCTTGAATAAAAATGACGAGGTGGTTACTACCGGAGGGATACATGGGACGGTCGTGACGGTAAAGGAAAAAACCGTGATCGTACGCATTGATGAGAATGTTAAGGTTGAAGTTGAAAAGAATTGCGTTTCTTTTGTTAAGAAAACGCAAAGCGTGTAATTGTGCCAGGACGATGAAATTTACAACATAAAGGGGAATATGCTATGGAGCGTAAGTTAATTGGTAAGATAATCTTAATTCTCGCTGTTTTAGGCACCTGTGCTTTTTATGCTTTCCCGGTCAATAAGAGAATTAACTTGGGCCTGGACCTCCAGGGTGGGATGCATCTTTTGCTTAAGATCGACACGAGCCACTTGTCCGATAAAGCAAAACTTGATGCTGCTGACAGGGCTGTTGAAGTGATCCGCGGCAGGATCGACCAGTTTGGCGTCAGGGAGACTTCTATTCAGAAACAGGGTGATGATGAAGTTATTGTCCAATTGCCGGGTGTTACCGATCGTGAACGCGCGATTGAAATTATCGGTAAAACCGCGATGCTTGAGTTTAAGCTCGCTGTTGCTGACTCCCAGAAACTTAAAGATGCGCTTGCCGGCACTGTCCCGGAAGGCCTTGAGTTAAAATACACGGAAGAGAATAATGAACCGATACTCCTGGAAAAACAGGCGGTTTTGACCGGTGATGCTTTGACCGACGCTGCGGTGAATTTCAGCTCTTCGCAATTTAATGAACCGGTGGTGAGTTTGAAATTTAACGCTCTCGGCGCCAAAAAGTTTGGAGAGCTCACTGCGAGTAATATCGGCAGGAGGCTGGCGATCGTCCTGGATGGGAAAGTGCAATCAGCCCCGAATATCAAAGAAGCTATTCCCTCAGGGGAGGCGGTTATTTCAGGGAGGTTTGATGTTGACCAGGCTCAGGACCTGGCGCTTGTCTTAAGGGTAGGTGCGCTCCCCGCTCCTATGGTCATTGAAGAAGAAAGGACTATTGGCCCTTTGTTGGGCCAGGATTCGATCAATAAAGGCGTCAAAGCCAGTATTGTCGGTATCGTGTTAGTATTTCTTTTTATGGCGGGGTATTATCTTCTCGCGGGCGTGATATCCGATATAGCGCTTTTATGTAACCTGGTCATGGTCTTGGGCGGATTAGGGATACTCCCGGTTTTATTCCCGGGGATCGCGGCAACGTTGACCTTGCCGGGTATTGCCGGTATTGTTTTGTCTTTGGGTATGGCGGTTGATGCCAACGTCCTTATTAATGAACGTATCCGTGAAGAATTGTTAACGGGCAAAACTCTGCGCGCGGCAGTCCAAAACGGGTATCATAAAGCATTCAGCGCCATTTTCGATTCTAACGTCACGACCTTAATTGCCGCTTTCTTGTTGTTTCAATTCGGGACCGGGCCTATTAGAGGCTTTGCGGTCACCCTGACCATCGGTTTACTCGCCAGTTTGTTCACGGCGATCGTGGTTACTCGTGTTATCTTTGAGGTATTATTACATTTTAATTTGATCAAGTCCCTGCCGATGTTGCATTTGATCAAAGAAACAAAATTTGATTTTATCGGTAAAAGGAAAATATTCTATGCCCTATCGCTTTTGGTGATCGGTATCGGGTTGGCTATGTATTTCCAGAAGGGGACTAAGGCTTACGGGATTGATTTCTCGGGAGGCCAGATCCAGGAATACAAGTTCAAGAATACTCCTAATATCGCGCAGGTGCGCCAGGCTTTAAAAGATCTGGGTCTGTCCGATGCTACGATCCAGCAATTCAAAGATACGCCTGACGTGATCCTGGTAAAGACGACCCAGGATAAAAGTAATGTGATGACCCAAAAATTAAAAGAGGCTTTCCCGGATGAGGATATTCAAATGTTGCGGATCGAACGTGTCGGGCCTGTCGCTGGAAAACATTTGAAGGAGAAAGCGTCATGGGCGCTTTTATGGTCATTGCTGGGGATCTTAGTGTATGTCGCCTTCCGGTTCAAGCATTTTAATTTTGCTGCCGCAGGCGTGATCGCCTTGTTCCATGACGTGTTAGTAGCGTTGGGATTTATGGTGTTGACCTCACGGCAGGTTGATCTGTTGAGTGTGACCGCATTCTTGACCATTGCCGGTTATTCTATTAATGATACGATAGTCATTTACGACCGTGTACGCGAAAATATGCGTCTTTTTCCGAAGAAAAGCCTGTATGAACAGATCAATTTAAGTGTCAATCAGTGCTTAGGAAGGACTATTTTGACATCGGGAGTTACTCTTTTAACCGTTATCTCTATTCTATTGTATGGCGGAGAAGTTTTGAGTAATTTTGCTTTTGCGTTACTGGTAGGTTTTATTTCCGGTGTCTATTCTACTGTTTATATCGCTTCTCCGTTGGTATTGGCCTGGACAGCTCGAGGAGTAAAGAAAGTTTAGGAAAACCGTTGATCCGGTGATCGGGAAAGCCGGTCATCGGGAAATCAGAATTTATAAGTGGATAGGTTGTTTGGTGAAGGTTAAGATTTTAGTTTGGTAATTGGGAAAGGTAGTGAGGTTTTAAAACAAACTACATAATCTAACTACTAAACTCATTGCCTTACCCTTACCTAACTACCAAAAGCACATATATAACGTTATTTTAATCTTTAAGTAGTAATTCTCGTCTCTAAAAGGACGCAAAGGATTTCCTTTGCGTCCTTTTTTATATCGTTTAGTTCGTTATTTTCGTTCAACGAACTAAACGATAATAACGACATTAACGAAACTAACGATAATAACGATCATGTTTAAATCCCTCAAACTACATCTTGGCGGTTCCCTGGGGCTGGAAACGATCACCCGATTGCTGGTTGAATTCGGGTATAAGCGCCAGGACTTTGCCTCTGAAGAAGGAGATTTTGCCTGCCGCGGTTCTATTGTCGATATCTTTCCCTATACTTTTGAGCTTCCTATCCGCATTGAACTTGAGAATGATGAAATCCATTCAATAAAAACGTATAATCCCGCGGAAGGAAATCCTCTTTGGCCTCATACGATGGTCATTATCTTGCCGGTAAAGAAACTGCATTCTTTTAAAACGGCTGCTTTTAATGAATCATTTCCTCTGGATAGCTTCCTTGATCTGCATAGAGGCGATTATGTCGTCCATAACCAGCACGGTATCGGCAGGTTCCTTGGTTTTGAGAAAATCAAGGTCAGAGAAAAGATGCAGGAGCACCTGGTCATTGAATACGACCGGCAGGAGAAGCTTTTTGTCCCTGTCGATAGTATGAACCTGGTCCAAAAATATGTGGCTTTCCAGCTGCGCCGGCCAAAGCTTTACCGCTTGGGAAGCAAGGAATGGCAGCGGATAAAAGAGCGGGCAAAGAAGGGGATCCAAAAGCTGGCGATCGAACTACTCTCGTTACAGGCGATGCGTTTATCGATCCAGGGTTTTTCATACGCGAAGGATACTTCCTGGCAGAATGAATTTGAGCGGACATTTCCCTATAAAGAAACTCCGGACCAGGTCACTGCAGCTTCTGAAGTAAAAAAAGATATGGAAAGCGAAAAGCCGATGGACCGCCTTTTGTGCGGAGACGTCGGTTACGGCAAGACGGAAGTCGCGATGCGCGCCGCTTTTAAAGCGGTCATGGATAATAAACAGGTCGCGTATTTAGTCCCGACAACTATCCTGGCGGAGCAGCATTATCAGAATTTTACTCAGCGGCTTAAAGATTTTCCCGTTAACGTCGAAATGCTCTGCCGGTTTAAAACTCCGGGTGAGCAAAAGCAGATCATTGAAGGCATTCGCGGGGGAGCGATCGATATCGTCATCGGGACACATCGGTTATTGTCTGAGGATGTCGGGTTTAAAGACCTGGGGTTGGTGATCATAGATGAGGAGCAGCGTTTCGGCGTCAAAGCCAAGGAAAAGCTCAAATCGCTTCGTTTGACCACCGATGTTCTGACATTAACGGCTACACCTATACCCCGGACCTTATATTTAAGCCTGATGAACGCTAAGGATTTTTCCGTTATCAATACTCCTCCTGAAAATAGGTTGCCTATAAAAACGATTGTGATAGAATATGACGAAGATATTATCCGCCAGGCAATTACGCGGGAGCTCAGCCGTAAGGGGCAGGTCTATTTTTTGCATAACCGTATCTATGATATTGAGAAAGTGCGGCTTCGCCTATCCAAACTCCTTCCGGTGACTACCGTGATCGAGGTGGCACACGGTCAGATGCCGCCGCAATACCTGGAAAAGGTGATGTCTGAGCTTTTGAAAGGCAAGATCGACGTGCTTTTATGCACCATGATCATTGAGTCGGGGATCGATATCCCGAATGTCAATACCATTATTATTGATGACGCGCATACGTTCGGGGTATCAGACCTGCATCAGCTCAGGGGAAGAGTCGGCAGGTTTAACCGACCGGCCTATGCTTATTTTATGGTGCCCCGTCATCGTGTTTTAAGCACTGATGCCCACAAACGTCTGCATGCTATCCAGGAGTACACGCAATTAGGTTCCGGCTTTAAGATCGCTATGGAAGACCTGGAGATCCGGGGAGCAGGTAATCTCCTGGGCGTGCAACAGCACGGTTTTATTAATGCCGTCGGATTTGACCTGTATTGCCGGCTGCTCAGGGAAGCGATTGACAATTTTAAACAAGCAGGAGTGTTTAATCATGCGTAAATGTAATGCTCAAAACCTCACCCGGGTGCCACTCTTTTTACTTATCGTATGTTCTGCCTTTTTTGTATTCTCTTCGCGGGCCGCAGGCACGGCAAGCGCTGTGGATAAAATGATCGCGGTGGTCAATAGCGATATTATCACGCAAAAAGACCTGAATGATTTTATTAATTTTACCTATGTGCAGCTTTCACGCGAATATCCTGAAGCCCAGGTCCAGCAAAAGATCGCGTCGATAAAGTCCGACCTTTTGGAACGCTTGATCGAAGACCGGCTTATCCTCCAGGAAGCTAAGAAACAAGACACCAGGATCGACGAAACCAGGGCCAAAGAGAAATTAGCTGAAATCCGTAAACGCTATAATAGTGAAGCGGAATATCAGAGTTCTTTGGCCGCTCAAGGGCTTGTAACCGCTGATCTGGAGAAAAGGATACGGGAGCAGATGCTCATGTATACTATTGTTGAAACACAGGTCCGCGCTAAGATCAGTATTAATCCGGGTGAGGTGACTGATTTCTATTATAAGAATATTAAAGATTTTAAGGTACCCGAACAACGTGAATTTGATTCTCTTGAAGCAGAGGATGAGAAGACTGCGCAGGAAGTTTATACGAAACTCGCCGCGGGAGAGAGTTTGATCGACCTTTCCCTTAAATATCCGATAAAGATCAATAAGTTGAGCGCCCGAGGGGGAGGACAGGAACTCCGCAAAGAGATCGAAGAGGCGGTCTTTAATCTTAAAGTCGGAGAGCTCAGCCATCCGGTAAAGAGTGAAGGATATTTTTATGTCTTTAAACTCAATAATATCATCCCGCCGAAAGAGCAGAGCTTTGAAGAGGCTCAGCAGGAGATCTACCGGTTTATTTTCGAAAAGAAGATGCAGGAAGAACTTCTTAAGTGGGTGGAAGGATTAAAAAAACAGGCCTACATTAAGATAATGTGAAACATCATTCCTGATCTATCGTATTAATTTAAACATTACTCAGAGTAGCATAGATGATTGGGTCCCGGGTTTTGGTAAGGGTAATGAAGTAAGTTTAGTAGTTAGGTAAGGTAGTTTGTGTTTATATAACCTAACTACATTACCTAACAACTAAACTAATATCTTTACCTTAACCGAACTACTCAACCCAAGTAATTATCTTATGAGTGGGTAGCGATAATCTTCAAAAGCTTATTTTTGTCTAAAGTATGAGTAAAAAACGTGTTCCTGTAAGAGTCGGTATCACGATGGGAGATCCCTCCGGTATCGGGCCGTCTATCATCGCTTCAGCGCTCAGTCGGTTCGGCTCAGCCGAAGAATTCGTGATAATCGGTGACCGCTGGGTATTTGATAAAGCTCAAACACTTTGCCGCCAAGCTGACTCCCGGCGTCGATCACCGAATACCGGCCACCGACAACCGTATTATTCCACCTTTATCGATTTAGCTAATGTTCCCCGTAAGAATTTTTCCTTCGGCCGCCTCAGGGCGGACTATGGAAGGGCGTCGGTAGAATACCTGGATAAGGCAATGGATCTCATAAGGGATCACGCCATCGATTGTCTGGTGACCTGCCCGATCTCAAAAGAAGCGATTAACTTGGCGGGATATCATTATTCGGGGCATACCGAATATTTCACCCGCCGTACCCATGCCGGCCATACCGTGATGATGCTGTTAAATAAATATATGAGATTTAGTTTGTTGACCAGGCACCTCCCGCTTAAGAATGTATCCGGGCGTTTGAGTAAGGATTCTGTCCGCGATACGATAAGGATCACGTATGATTCTTTAAAGGCATTATTCGGCATCCGCGCCCCGCGTATTATCGTCTGTGGTTTGAATCCGCACGCTTCCGATAACGGGCTTTTAGGCAGGGAAGAAAACGATATTATTTCACCCGCTGTAGAAACGCTCAAAAAAAGATTCCCTGGTTTGATGGGGCCGGTTTCCGCAGATACCGCGATCGCTCAAGCATACGAGAATAAATATGATTGTGTCATCGCCTGTTATCACGACCAGGCATTGATCCCTTTGAAGCTTCTTGATGCTTCCAGCGGCGTTAACATTACCCTGGGTCTTGGCTTTGTGCGGACATCTCCCTTGCACGGCACTGCCTTTGATATTGCCGCTACCGGCAATGCCGATCCCCGTTCTTTAATCGCGGCCCTTAAGCAAGCCATTCAATGCATATCAACCCCAAAAAAAGTTTAGGCCAGAATTTCCTCATTGACAAGAATATTCAAAGAAAAATAATCACTACGTGCGCTTTTGCTCCCACCGATACTGTCGTGGAAATAGGAGCCGGCACCGGGATAATGACGCAATTGCTGGCAGCGGTTGTCGGAGAGCTCCACGCTTTTGAGATAGACCGCAGGCTCGAGGGGGTTTTAACCGATATGTTCCAAGGGCGCCGGAATGTCCATATCCATGGCAAGGATATATTAACGGCTGATATCGCCGGAGAGTGCGCACGGGGAAGCCGTAAGATCAAAGTATTCGGTAATATCCCTTATTATATTACTACTCCGATCATTGAAAAACTTTTCACCGCGCGTGAGCATATCAGCGTTATTTTTATTACCGTGCAAAAAGAATTTGCCGAAAGAATAACCGCTGAGGCCGGAACAAAGCTGTTTGGGTCTTTTAGTTGTTTTGTGCGCTATTTTACGCTGCCGCGTATTGTGATGATGATCCCTAAGGGATGTTTTAGTCCGCGGCCGAAGGTGGATTCATGCTTGTTAAAATTAGAGGTACGCTCTGAACCGGCAGTTCAGGTAAAAGATGAAGCGTTACTGTTTAAGCTTATCAGGACATCCTTTCAACAGAGACGTAAGACGCTTCGCAACAGCCTGAAGGATACGGTGAGTGAGGACAGGCTTGCTGAATTCTTTGAGCACTATGATATTGATAGGAATATCCGGCCTGAACGGTTATCTTTGGAAGATTTCGCGCGCTTGGTTGATTTTCTGGCAGAAATTAAGCGGTTTTAATGCATGCGTGTGTATATGAAAGTAAACTTGGGCGCTGGAAGTGTGTATTTTCGTGATCATGGCCTAATAAATTACCTTTACTTTTAATAGGGATTTGTTACAATTATTTTAATAAATTAAACGGTGTTAATCCGGTTTTTGCGCGAAAAAGTTCTTTAATAGACTTATTAAATATTAATAAGTTATTGATAATCAAAATATTATAGCCTCAGATAAAAAACAGGAGCCGATTTTATGGATGTAAAAACCGGTGTTTTTATTTGCGATTGCGGCAATAATATCTCCGAGATTATCGATACACAAGCATTATCAGTTGCCGCCCGGGCTATACCCGGCGTGGTTGAAATTAAGGTCCACCGGCTTTGGTGTTCAGAAGAAGGCCGGGAAGAACTAAAGCGCGCGATCAAAGAAAAAGACATTTCCCGTGTTATCATCGCCGCGTGTTCTCCCAAACAGCACGAATTAACTTTCCAGAAAGTCCTCACTCAAGCGGGGTTAAATCCGTATCTCCTTCAGATCGTCAACATCCGGGAGCAGATTGCCTGGGTAACTAAAGATAAAGCAGCCGCTACACAAAAAGCGATCATTCAGCTTGGCGCCGCTATAAAACGCGTCCAATTACACGTTCCGCTGGAAAGATCTCAGATCGAATGTAAAACTGATTTCCTGGTTATTGGCGCAGGTGTTGCCGGGATGACTGCCGCTTTGACCCTCGCTCAGCAAAAAAACCGCAAAGTTTACCTTGTTGAAAAAGAAGCCTGGATCGGAGGCAAAGCCGCCGCGTATGAAGATGTATTCCCGAACATGGAATGCGCTCCCTGTATGCTTGAGCCTACCATGGACAGTGTTATGCATCATGAGCGTATCGCGCTTCTGACCAATAGCACGGTAGAGAATATTACAGGGTTTTTCGGTAACTTTAATGTCCAGATCAAGAAGAAGGCGCGCGGTATTGATGCTGATAAATGCATCGGTTGCGGCGCTTGTTTTGAAGCATGCCCGGTGAGCGTTCAGAATAAGTTTAATGGTAATTTATCTATCCGCCACGCGGTATATACTCCTTTTGCGGGAGCCCTCCCGAATTTACCCGTAATAGACGCTCAAAATTGCCTGAGGTCAAAAGGCCATGATTGCCGTAAGTGCCAGGAGGCCTGCTCTTTTGGAGCGGTTGACTATGGACAGCAAGACCAGTTTCTCACGGTAGAAGTCGGAGCGATCGTTGCGGCAACTGGATTCGAGCTCTTGGATAAAACTATACTTAAGAATATCGCTGTCGATAATCCTGACATTATTGATGCTTTCCAATTTGAGCGTTTAATGAGTTCTACCGGCCCGACCGAAGGTAAAATACTGACAGCATCCGCAAGCCGGCCCCGGAGTATTGCGTTTGTGCATTGTGCGGGAGGAAGAGATAAGAATTATCGGGAATATTGCAGCGGGGTTTGTTGCGCCTATTCATTGAAGTTAGCGTATCTGGCAAAGAAAAAGCTCGGGGATGTAAAGATATATGAGATTTATTCCGATTGGTGCCTTCCCGGGCAAGCATACACTTCTTTTTGTAAGCAAGTATTTGACGCGGGTACGGAATATATCCGGGTGAATAATACCTTTGAACTGGCAATATATCCTCAGGGAAATGCCCTTGCCATCAGAAATGGCGATAGTACCTTGACGGTCGATATGTGTGTCTTGGCTTCGGCAATGGTTCCTTCCCCCGATTCTGCCAAGCTTGCGGCTCTTTTAGGGATACCGGCCGATGCCTTTGGTTTTTATAGCGCTGAACACGGCAAATTAGCGCCGGCTTCTACTAACTTACGCGGGATTTATATTGCAGGATGCTGTTCTGGGCCGAAAGATATCACTGAGTCGGTATTACAGGCACAGGCTGCTGCCGCAATGGCCTTGAGTTCGATTGTTCCGGGTGAAAAATTGGACCTGGAAGTTTTTACATCATCTGTCGATGAAAAACTCTGCGGCGGATGCCATAGTTGTATCTCTGTGTGCCCATTTCAGGCGATTAAATTCGACCGGGAGAGAAAAGTCGCGGTCATTAACGAGGTTTTATGCCTTGGCTGCGGGGTTTGTACTGCTGTCTGTCCCGCGGGGGCGATCAAAAGCAAACATTTTACCGATGAACAAATATGCGGTGAGATCGAAGGATTATTGTCATGAATGGATTCCAACCCAAGATCGTAGGATTTTTGTGTAATTGGTGCAGTTACGCGGGAGCTGATCTGGCGGGGAATCAGCATAAAGATGTCCCGAGTAATATTAAGGTCATTCGGGTTATGTGCTCAGGCAGGGTCGACCCGCAGTTTGTCCTTAAGGCGTTCCACGAGGGCGCAGACGCGGTGATGATCTTAGGCTGCCACCCCGGAGACTGCCATTATAAAGAGGGCAATTATAAAACGCTGAGGAGCAAAAAATTGTTAGAGGTGATGCTTGAGCAGTTTGGCATTGAAAAAGAGCGGATCATGATTGACTGGGTATCTGCCAGCGAGGCGGAGCGTTTTTCACTCTTGACCCGGGAGATGGTCGAAACAGTCAAAAAACTCGGCCCTCTCATGGTTAACCGGGGGCTCCGTCGATGATCAATAAACTTAAGATCGCTTTTTACTGGGGAGCTTCCTGCGGCGGCTGTGAGGTATCTTTTTTGGATATTAATGAAAAGATACTTGAAGTAAGCGCTTTGATCGATGTTTTGATAATGCCGGTTGCCTTTGACGGTAAATATAAAGATATAGAGGCTTTGCCTGAGAAGGGGATCGATGTCTGTTTTTTTAATGGAGGTATCAGGAATTCCGAAGCTGAATCTTTAGCGAAGCTCTTGCGGGAAAAATCCAAAGTAATGATCGCCTATGGCGCATGTGCCAGCTGGGGAGGGATCCCGGGGTTAGCGAATCAATTCCATGCTGAAGATATCTTAAA
>CAZPNW010000126.1:0-3023 GCA_964588175.1 uncultured Planctomycetales bacterium | reverse complement strand
TACCGGCAAGATCGTTTCGGTGCCGGTCGGAGTTGCTTTAGTCGGCCGCGTGGTGAATGCGCTCGGCCGGCCCATTGATGGTAAAGGGCCTCTTGCGACGGATAAATTCAGGCCGCTCGAAGCGGGAGCCCCGAATGTGGTGGCGCGCCAGCCGGTGTTTGAGTCCCTGGAAACAGGGATCAAAGCGATCGATGCGATGACACCCATCGGCCGCGGCCAGCGGGAATTGATCATCGCAGACCGGCAGACCGGCAAGACTTCTATCGCCATCGATACGATCATCAATCAAAAGAATAAAGGGGTGTATTGTATCTATGTCGCGATCGGACAGAAGCTTGCCAGTATAGTTGCTGTTGTCCAGCAGCTGGAGAAGTATGGGGCGATGTCTTATACGACCGTGGTGAGCGCTTCTTCGCGCGCGTCGGCATCGCTGCAATATTTGGCGCCGTATTCCGGATGCGCGATCGCAGAAGAATTCATGTATTCCGGCAAACACGCGCTGGTGGTCTATGATGACCTTTCAAAGCATGCGCAAGCTTACCGCCAGATCTCGCTTCTGCTTCGCCGGCCGCCGGGCAGAGAAGCCTATCCCGGGGATATTTTTTACCTTCATTCCCGATTATTGGAGCGTTGTGCCAAACTCAATGATGAATTAGGGGGAGGGTCTTCTACCGCGATCCCGATCATTGAAACTCAGGCAGGCGATATCACCAGTTATATCCCGACTAACGTCATTTCGATCACCGACGGCCAGATCTATTTGGAGAGCGATCTTTTTTACGCAGGTATCCGCCCGGCTATCAATGTGGGATTATCGGTATCGCGCGTCGGAGGTAAGGCCCAGGTGAAGGCAATGCGCCAGGTCGCTTCAAAGCTGCGGCTGGATCTGGCCCAGTACCGGGAACTGGTTGCTTTTACCCAATTCGGGACGGAATTGGATAAAACCACCCAGGCGCAGTTGACCCGAGGAGAGAGGATGGTGGAGATCTTAAAGCAGGACCAATACCATCCGCTTTCTCTGGCAAAGCAGGTCATGATCATTTATTGCGGGACACGCGGTTTCCTCGACGATGTCCCGGTAGCAGCGATCAAGAAATTTGAACCTGCGTTTTATCAATACATGGAACAGCTGCATCCCGAAGTTGAACATAAGATCCAGGAGAAAAAAGAATTAAGCCAGGATCTCATGAACGATTTAGATCAGGCGATCGAGACGTTCAAAAAAGAATTTATTGCCCAGATTA
The DNA here is from genome assembly GCA_964588175.1 of uncultured Planctomycetales bacterium. Taxonomy (GTDB): domain Bacteria; phylum Omnitrophota; class Gorgyraeia; order Gygaellales; family Profunditerraquicolaceae; genus JBAZTA01. Next base: position 1,779 of record CAZPNW010000126.1, on the reverse strand, counting down.
AGCGATGATCCAATCTCTCCGGCAGATAAAACTCAGGATACGAAGTATTGAAAATGCCAAGAAAGTTACGGGGGCATTGGAGATGATCTCGGTGTCGAAATTAAACAATACCAATAAAATGCTTTCTGCCCAGAGGCAGTATTTCTTGAAATTAAGAACAACGCTCAATAATCTCCTGGCAAGTATTGCCGCTCCGGTGAGCCCGTATCTAGAGGAGAATGCTGGCGGTAAGAAGACCTGTTTATGCGTGATCACCTCCGACAGCGGGCTCTGCGGTGTTTATAATAATGATATCATACGCGCCGCGGAGGCGTTTATCCATGAGCGGGGGAGAGAAACTGTTGAGTTGGTTATTGTCGGAAGAAAAGGTTTCAATTATTTTAAAAATGCCCCGGGCGTCTCGATCGTTAAGAGTTATATCGGATTAAACGGCCGATATTCGCAGAAAGTATCCGATGAGATCACGGGTGATCTTATCGATCTTTTTTTGTCGGGTGAGGTCGGCGAGGTATATAGCGCCTATGCCCATTTTGAAACAGCATTAGTGCATAAGCCGGTAGTAAAGAAGTTTCTTGGCCTTCAGGGGGAAGGCGGCGTTAAGTCTGAGTATATTTTTGAGCCGGCTTCGGTGAGAGTCCTTGAGGAGCTGCTCCCTCGGTATATCGCGCTCTCTGGTAGGTTCATGCTCCTGGAGGCGTTTGCCTCTGAGCATGCGGCACGGACTGTTGCCATGAAAACGGCAACCGATAACGCCCGGGAGCTTTTAAAAGGTTTGATATTGATGAGGAATAAAGTCAGGCAGGCGACGATCACGCAGGATATGCTGGAAATTATTTCCTCCGCGGAAGCGCTGAAAGGATGACCCATGGCAGATGGTAGAGTGATTCAGGTGATAGGGCCGACGGTAGATTTGCGGTTCCCGGAAAATGAGGTGCCGAAGCTTTTAAACGCGATCAAGATCGTCGATGCCGGCAAGAGGATCGATCTAACGCTGGAAGTGGCACAGGATATCGGTAATAATACGGTCCGTTGTATCGCTTTAGGTTCTACCGACGGATTAGAACGGGGGATGACGGCGCATGATGCCGGTTCGCCGATCACGGTACCCGTGGGGCCGCAGACACTCGGCAGGATATTCAACTTGCTGGGAGAGACTATCGACGGTAAAGGCGCGCTCCCTGAGCCGGATAGGCGTAACCCGATACACCGGCCTTCTCCTAATTTCGAGGAGCAGCTTCCTATATCTTCAATTTTGGAAACAGGTTTAAAAGTCATTGATCTCTTAGCGCCGATACCTAAGGGCGGTAAAGTAGGTTTATTCGGCGGTGCTGGTGTGGGAAAAACGGTGATCGTCATGGAGCTTATCCGGACTATCGCTAAAGAGCACGGCGGTGTTTCTGTTTTTGCCGGTATCGGAGAACGCACCCGGGAAGGAAATGAGCTTTGGCTTGAATTGAACGCCTCCGGAGTCGCGAAAAACAGCTCTTTAGTTTTCGGGCAGATGAATGAGTCTCCGGGGTCGCGGTTACGTGTCGGATTATCCGCGCTGACCATTGCCGAATATTTCAGGGATGAAGAAAGAAAAGACGTCTTGATATTCATTGATAATGTATACCGTTATATTCAGGCCGGTTCTGAAGTTTCGACTTTGCTGGGCCGCATGCCTTCGGCAGTCGGGTACCAGCCTAATCTGTCGACGGAGGTCGCGCAATTAGAAGAGCGGATCGCCTCGACAAGAAATGGTTCGATCACCTCTATCCAGGCAGTGTACGTGCCGGC
>CAZPNW010000125.1:0-13870 GCA_964588175.1 uncultured Planctomycetales bacterium | reverse complement strand
AAAATAATCATAAAGATAATTCTTTTGAAATAAATATGCTTTTAAAATATTATAAGCAAGTTACCGACGATTGTCCATCAATAAATCAGAAGAGTTGTATTAGCGGGCATCAATCTTTGCCTGCCCCTTAAACGATCCTTTCCTTCACGGATACCGTTTCTTTAACTCGATCGGCTTGGCAAGCATAAAGGTTAAAAATATCATGCTCGGCCATATTTGGAAAAACAACCGTTCTATAGACATTTGTATATGCCAATTCAGGTCATACGGCGAAATAAGATACGCGAAAAAATAAGATCCTGCCATCAAAACAAGGGTTATCAATGGTGTCAACAAAACATAAAAATCTTTCTTTGCATCTATTCCTGACATGAAAAGATAAAGCAGCAGTAAAGGCATTGCGCCAATATAAAAAGCCCCAAAGTTAAAGAACTTATTCTTAAAAGCTTCCAGAACAAAAAAATACCGGGAAAGATCGGTTAAGTTCGCCGCACTATCGCCTGTAAAAAAGTCACTTGACGGCGCATAATGAAGTTTAAAATATACTAAAATGAGCGCGACCGGCATGACACCTATGGCCAACAAATTTGCTTCCTTCACAGAGGCCTTAAGTCCCCTGACGCGCGTTACTATAACGAATCTCGCTGCCATAAGAAGTATGAGAAATACAATACCCTCGTTTTTAGTCCAGGCTGCAAAAGCCGCCAGCAGCCCTGTAAGAGGCAAAAGCTTTTGCCTCTCATCATAAGAATGATCCACGATACAGAATAACGCCAAAGACGCGCAGAAGAAAAACGATAAAGGTATATCCGCGTATTGCATAGCGCCATTCTTAATGAAGAACGGTGTCCCCATTACCAGCACCCCCCCTAAAAGCCCATCAAGCCTTCCTTTCACCATTGAAAGCGAGGCAGATACCACCCCGACAGCAGCTAAGGTAAAGAAAAAAGCTATACCTGCGGGCACCCAAAGAGGATCTTTGCCTATAAATTCCCAGCAACGCGCGATCATGCCCGGGATAAGAAAAGGATAATCAGCATGGATCCACCAGGCTAAAGCAGGAGAAAATAAATTTACCCAGTCAGCACCACCCCTGAACAAAAACCGGGCATGCATATTCCAAATAGCAACCGCATCCCATCCTCCATTCGGATATCTAAGCGTTATACCAATAAAGGATACTATCGACATCAATAAAACCGCCCAAATGCTATAGCGCAGGACATTCCCCAGCATAGACAGGTCCTTTGGGTCCTCAGAGGTGCTACGATCTTTTAATTGCGGCAAAGCTCCTCTCTTGGAGATGCGTAAGGCGATGATAATAGCCGCGGTAAACAGTAACACAAGCTCCGTAAGGACTGAAGGGACAAATCCGTCTTTTGGCCCGAGAACAAAAACCCAGGCCATAAAAAACAAGGATGCTATCCCAAATCCCAGGCCAGTGCCAAGAGAAAATTTTATCAGCGGGTACTTAAAAATAGATGCGCGGCCCGGCCAGGCAAGACAAACCAATAAGTAACCTATGGTTATCGGGATGATAAACGAAAATAAAATTATCGCGGTCATTGCGATCGTCCCTGTCTCTTAAACAAAAGAACGCCTTTACCAAAATCACGGACTAATACAAGGTTTTGCCCATCCGTATTATTATTACCGGCTCCGTAACGGTACGGGAGGCCTGCCTGCCCATGGCGCACAGGAAAAATCCCTACAACATATCCATCACGTTTTCTAATATCTACGATGACCGGGCACATCGAGTATTGCGTCGAATAATACCTGCCGATCCTCGTTGGGAAATCGGCAAGACTATCGCTCCGGCTTTCCTCAAAGATATATCCGACTGATTTCTCACCGCGCACCATTTCATTCAGTTCTTTAAATCCATCATCTTTACCGCTCATTATGTCTTCACTTATAACTACTCCCCGAAGGTCTGACGACTTAATTAAAAATTTAATTGACGATGATAATGAAAACATGATAAGCAGCAAAACCCCTGTTTTCTGCGAAAACAGGATCTTATAAATCTTTAAGAACTTTCTACCTATTCCAGGATCTTTATTTATCATCACTGATCTCATTATAGTACTTCGCGACAAAAAGAAAGCACCTATTCATCTTATCAGCCCCCTATTATTAACGACGTTAAAATTTACCTTAACGTGCGCTTTTATGGTGACATAAAAATAAAGATGTGGCCTCGATGGCCGCTCTTTAGGCGCTCTTTCTTTTGCCGTCTTTAGCTTGAGTCAAATAAGACACGACAATTAACGCGATAAAACTTAAAGGGACCGAAACAATCGCCGGATTGTTCAATTGTACCGGGGCCTTTACTCCCACCAGATGATAAACATTCGTATATGTCTCTTGGGAAAGAAGGATCATGCCCAGGGCTGAGATCAAACCGACCGAAACTGAAGCAATGATGCCTTTGGCAGTAGTTTTGTCCCAAAACAATAACATCAAAATTGACGGCAGGTTAGCTGAAGCCGCAATGGCAAAAGCCCAGCCAACTAAATAAGAGACATTCATTCCTTTAAAAAGCACCCCTAAGACCATGGCGATACATCCGACAAAAACCGCCGCTATTTTACCGGCGGCAACTTTCTTATTATCCGTTAAATTCTTTCCCATGAACCTGTCCATAATATCATGGGCTACCGCTCCCGAGGCCGCTATAATAAGGCCGCTGACAGTCCCTAAAACGGTAGCAAAAGCTAAAGCGGATATGATAGCGAATATCACCACTCCAAATGACTTTGCCAGCAAAGGAGCCGACATATTGTCGTTGGTCAAGTCGATGACTCCGTTGACCATCGCTCCTAACCCCATATACAACGTCAAGACATAAAAAAGCCCGATACTCGCTATAGCCACGATCGTCGATTTCCTTGCGCAGGCCGGGCTCGGGACAGTATAATAGCGGATCAGTATATGCGGTAAGGCCGCAGTGCCAAAGAAAAGAGCTAACATCAAAGACACAAAATCAAATTTATCCTTCGTTGTCGCGCCTTTGGCCGAATCAACTTTAAACTTTAGCCCCGGCTTAAGAATATCCTTTCCGGGAGTGGGATTCTGATAATAAACAGTGATCTTATCACCATCATCTAAAACAGACTCTTTGCTCCACCTGACAACAGTCCCGTCTTTTATCGCTTTGATGAATGAGAAAAAGTCCAAAGTACTGGTCTTTTCATCCGAACCTTTTCCCGCTATCTGGCTCATATGCCCGACTTGAAAGAATTTACCCTCTTCCCGGGGAGCGCCGTTAAAAAGCTCTTGTCCATCGGCTAAGTGAGTAACATACAGAGTTTCTTCAAGAACACCCAATGACTCGTTGAGTTTCCAAATAGAAAATTCGCCATTCTTTTCCAGCCGCAGGAAACGCAGGACATTCTTGCCCTTTTCCACTTTCCATTCACGAATGATCTTGTACTGTTTATCTTCCAGGATCACCGTGTGATTACTATCACCGACGACTTTTAAGGTGATAAAAACATGGTACGGGACATCCCCTCCCTGGTCAGGTTTTGTTGAGATACCGCGCGAAAAGACCAAGAAAACCAAAACAAGCGAAAATACGATCAGCAGAGCGCCCTTTAAAAACTGGACATACGTAGTTGAAGTCATGCCGGCGGTAACGACAATTGCGATAACAATAGACCCTACCATCACCACACCTGCCCAATGCGGCATGCCTAAAAGAGGCGTTACCAGGGACCCTGCCCCGACCATTTGCGGGATAAGATAAAATAAAGAAACCAGCAGAGTGCTGATCGCCGCGGTTATCTGGATCCCCTTGGAATTAAACCGGGCATCTAAAGCATCGGTAAAAGTATATTTTCCTAAGCGCTTCATAGGTTCTGCCACGACAAAAAGAGCTACGATCCACCCCGCAAGGTACCCGACAGAATAAAGGAAACCGTCGTAACCGGAAACCGCGATCATTCCGCAAATACCCAGGAAGGAAGCAGCGGAAAGATAATCTCCGGCAAAAGCAATGCCGTTCACCGCCCAATGGATCGAGCCGCCTGCGGCATAAAAAGTTGCGGATGATTTAGTTAAGCGGGCAAAATGGTAGGAAATCATTAAAACCATAGCCACAAAGAAAAGGAAGATTATAATAGCCCAGGGAGATGCGATATAATTCATGATATTTTGTCCTTTCCTTTAAACAATTCTTCAGCCAAGGTGCTGATATGATTGTAGGCAAGCGCCAACAACATAGCAAAAATGATCAAGCCAAAGCCATATACAATTGCCACATTAAGGCTTCCGACATCGATCCCCATAAACGAAGGGCTTAAAACATTTATGATTATAAATCCGGCATACACAAGCGAATAGATCAAGAAAAACCACTTCCCGAGAAGGATCTTTAAAGACGCTGCGGGATCATTACCCCATTTCACTGCACTATTATGCATACTTTCTCCCTTCGTTTAATTCCCCTCATTGAATAACTGATCATTGCTCAGGATCGTTCCCGAGGCCGTCACCGGATCCTTTTTGGCGACAATTCCGTGAAATAAAATGGATCTTGACAGGAATCTTAACAGCATAATAACCACAATTACCCATAAAAATAAACCGATAACTTTATCTAACCCGATCCAGGGGCCTACTGCATCAGCATTGGCGTAATAAGGCGATATTCGGACCCCCCAAAAACTATAGATCCTGATCAAAAAAATCTCCCCGATAACCAAATAAACCACACTCAGGCGCGGCATGACCAGTATGGCAAAATATGAGAGCCATGCCAAATACTGCACGCCAAACCCGCTGGTAAAACTCAAAAAAACGGCAAACACTAAGAAACAACCTTCTATGAGCCTGGCATTCCTCCGGGCCATCAAAAACCCGGAAAAACCGAAAATCAGGAACAATAAGACAACTTTGCCGTAATTATTGTAGGCGAGGAAAATATCATAAGAAAATTCTCTCGCTTTTGGATTCATGACAGTATTGTTAAAGATATTACTGAGCAAAAAAGGTATTCCCCATATTCCCGGTTGACTGCCATAAGCAAAAATATTCTTTGTTACCGAGTGAAAATCTATAAGGAGATACGGCAAAAAAACTAAAAGAGGCAAGAGCGATGCATAGAAAAGAAACCGGGCCCGGCCTTTCTTGCCGTGAAGATAAAAGAAAAAAACAGGCAATACGATTATCGGGACTATTTTTACACATAAAGAAAGCCCATAACATAGCCCCGCGCCAGCGATGTTTTTCTTCCCGATAAAATAAATACTCAGTAAGATCAGGAATATAAAGACCGGGTCCGTATTCCCATGGAACCCGGAAATCAGAAAATTTACAGGATTAATACTGCATAAGACACAGAGGAATACCCTGGTCTTTATTTTTTCCGCTGACAAGAGCTCCCAAATGACAAAAATGCTTAAAAGATCAGCTATAATAGGCATTAACCTAAAAATAAACTGAAAGCTCAAACCGCTGATTTTCGAAATATACGCGACAGCGGGCAAGATCCAGGACATTAAAGGCGGATGATTATAAAAACTTACCAAAGAATAGATCTTAAAAGAACCATAATGAATTATTACGTCGAGAAAATATTGCCAATAGGTAATGTCATTTGTGCCGTAAACCAGATATGAAAGCGCCAATTTAAGAAAAAGAGTTATGAAAGCTACGGAGCATACTATCAAAAATCCCTTTTTGAGCGCTCGTTTGCTATTTGGATCAAAAAGATTCTCACTACTCTGAGATATTTGAGTACTAACTTCCTTCATTTATGGCTCCTGCTCAAGATAAACCATCGCCTCTTTACAGGCATCTTCGATCATTCTTTGGTGGCTGATTCATGCGAGGTTTACCCATTATAACATAATCATTAAAATAAAAAACAGACAATTCGGCTTGAACGCCAGCCACAGGGAGGGTATTATTTTTTATTTCCGGCATACCGGGCACTGCTGCATGCCGAGCGGCTTTTCAAGGCCGCTTGAACGCAGTAATTGCTCATCCTGAAGGATATCTTGTGTTTTACCATCCGCGGTTATCCTTCCGGAAGCAAGCACGATCGTACGCTCACAAAGGTCCATTGCCATATCGAGATCGTGAGTGGCAATGATCTTGGTATGACGAAAAGTCTTCAATAATTCGATCAAGCGCCGCCGGGTGCGGGGGTCAAGGCTTGAGGTAGGCTCATCCATCACCAGGACATCAGGAGACATGGCCAGCACCGAAGCAATAGAAACAGAGCGTTTTTCTCCTTGAGAAAGCTTATACGGCGGCCGGCCGGCCAAATGGGCAACACCGGTCGTCTCAAGCGCGCGCGCAACGATGCGCTCCACATCTAACTTCGGGAAACCAAGGTTCAACGGGCCAAAAGCCACATCGTCAAAAACCGTCGGCATGAACAATTGATCATCGGGATTCTGGAACACCATTCCAACGCTGCGCCGGACCAAGTTCAGTTCCTTTGGCCCTAAAAAATTATCGCCGATACGAAGCTTCCCGCTCTGGGGGAATAAACAACCGTTCAAATGAAGTAAAAGCGTTGATTTACCGGCGCCATTAGCTCCCACCAGAGCTACTGACTCACCGTGCGAGATATGAAACGATACACCGGACAATCCCCGCGTACCGTCAGGATATGAAAAATGCAGGCATTCTGCTTCTACAATATGATGGCTCATGGTAAACCTCCCAAGATCAATTTCCCGAATATTAACGGCATATTAAAACACCGGAAGAGAACGAAGAGGAATATCCACCCCCAGGCGAATCCTATCTCTTTCCCGGTTATTTTCATGGTCCTGATCATACGTATAGTGCCGTCAAAACCACGGCAACACATAGCTCTATAGATCCGTTCTGCCCGCTCAAGCGTGCGTAACAACAAATTGCTCACGAGCGGGACAAAAACCTTAAAGCTCATCAAACGATTATCAAACGTTCGAAGCGACCGTGCCCTGACCATCCGCTCAGCTTCATCGGTCAAAATAAAAATATACCTGTAAAAGAATAAAAGCTGGATCACAAAAACCCGGGGAACACCCAATTTGATCAATGAAGCGCAAACAGCATTAAAACCCGTAGTTGCTATTAAGATCAACGCGGCTGAAACGGTCAGGAAAAACCGGGTCAGTATTGACAAATATGAGATCCACCCTCCGGTAATACCGGCCCTTCCGATATGTAAAACTATTTCCCTGTCGATAAAAGGATTAAAAATACCGGCCAATAAGGCAAACGGAGAAACTACCAGTATTTTTCTTAATAAATACCTGACAGGCAATCCGCCGATAGAAACCAGGGCCGCAAGATAGATAAAAAACGGGACAAAAGCGGAAAACGCGTATTTATCGAATGACACGACCGTCACGATAAACACGAAAGTGGTGATTAATTTAGCTCGCGGGTCGAGGCGGTGCAAAAAACTGTTCCCTCCAGCCAAAGTATCCAGATAACCGATATCAAAATAATTCTTACCGATGTTGTTCATGCGGGGCCTTGCTTTTACGGCGTTTAAGCGCACAACCGATCAAAACAGCTAACAAGAACGTTAAGGCTCCTCCTGCCAAACCGGCCACAGATGTCCCCGGATCAACAGCCGGCCAGGAAGATCCTGCGCCGGAAAGAGAAGGCTCTGATATGATTTTATCCTTTTTAAAACCATACTCCGGTAAGAAAGCCGTCTTTTCCTGAACACCGGCTAAAGAAGAATGTATCTTCTTATGGTTTTCCAGCTCTTCTTTACCCGAAGTTTTAAACATTGCCCATTCTAAACCATCGGGATTACCGGATGCAAACCAGCTCAATACTCCCCCCGTGATCGCGGCAGCTACGAGAAGGCCGATAAAGACTTTTTTCATTTCAACTTTGTTGAGAGCAGCGCTGTTCCCCGCGGCATTTAATATTTCCGGGCGGGCCTTCCCTACAAAAATGACTACCGCCGCAGTCACCAATCCTTCCACAATGCCTATTGCCAAATGGACCGGCTGCATCAAGAGCACAAACATACGCAACGGCAACTCTGATATTCCTGAAAAAACCGTTTCCAGGACCACGCTAAAAGCCCCCAGCTGCAAAGCAATAATCGCGCCGATGATCGAACCTAACATTACCTTTCCCTGAGTTGAGGAATTTCCAACGATCTTACGATAGATCAATGGATAAGCGACAAAACAGGGAAAAAACCCCAGGTTAAAAATATTACACCCTAAAGCTAAAAGCCCGCCGTCAGCAAAGAAAAGCGCCTGCACGACCAATACTGAAGCCATGACTAGAAAAGCGGCACAGGGCCCCAGGAAGATCGACAAGATCATCCCTCCTCCGAGGTGCCCGCTGGAACCAGTCGCGGGAATGCTAAAATTAATCATCTGCGAGGCGAAAATGAAAGCGCCTAAAACCCCCATGAGCGGCACCTTACGGTCATCAGCTTCTTCCCTGACTCTCTGGGCACTATACGCGATAAGTCCCGCAGTAACTGCCCCCATGGCAACACCAACTGCAGGTGAAATCAAAGCATCTGCCATATGCATAGTAACTCTCCTTCTTAATACCAGGATAAAATCAGGCTTAGCGAGTATGAATATACCTCACCTAAAGGACATCTCGACACTATTTTTCACTCTAACGCCCGTAAACACCACCATATTACGTTTCTACCATTCGTGTTACCAATGATAAAAAAAATAATACCCTAGATATCCCTTCCCGTACTCGACAAACTCAAAGCAACATGTTTTACCCACTTGACCGCTTTCAACGTATCGGACAATTCCTGCGCCTGCCGCGGCGCTCCCTTAACCGCGATTATCTCAAGGCAATTATGGTGGTCCAAATGGATATGCTGGGTTGAAATAATAATACCGCCGAAATTATGCTGAACATCCATAAGCTTATTTACCAACGCCCTGCGGTGATGGTCATAGATCATCGTGATCGTTCCAGCGATCTCGGTACCTTCCTGCCATTGCTTTTTAACCAGCTCCGCCCTGATGAGGTCCCGCAGAGCCTCAGAACGATTCGTATATTTTTTCCCTTTGCAATGCGCGTCGAACCGGGCAAGCAGGTCTTTCTCTAAAGATACTCCGAACCTCACTAAATGCGACATTTTCGGCCTTTTTTCGTGTTACGATTAAAATAATCATAACATAGCAAACGGGACTGTCAAGTACTTACCTGTTTATTCGGCCCAGCCGCTTGTCATGAACTATTGCGGCCCTTTGTTTTTCTCAGGAGAAGCCTGGAAAAACCGGCAGAGCGCCCCGACGATCGTACCGACGGGAATAAGCTCTGTCCCCGGCATGAAACAATATATCCCGGCTAACCATGTCAGGATCACTCTCCACTTTCTCGATACCCCTAAAACACCGGTCAGATACCATCCCACCGCGCTGCCTACAAACAACCCTAAAACGATCCCGATCGGGCCAAACGTCAAAAAATCTACCATATCAAGTATAAAACCCGCCATGATAGGGCCGATCGCTTGCTCCAAACGCTTTAAAAAACTCAATTGTTTAGGGTTCATAACCACCTCTGACTTCTTAATTCAAATACAGCCGCGGCTATTTATATATTAATAGAGTACCACTTGGGGGAACCTCCCCGTTATCGTTAATGATCAAGAATAGAAACAGTAAAACTCGTTCCCGGGCCCGATCTTATTTTAAGCGACCCTAACTGTTTGGCTAATGACTGCACCAATACCAACCCCAGCGTATGAGTTTTGCCGATATCAAAACCAGCGGGCAACCCTACCCCGTCATCGGCAACCGTCAACAAAACAACTCCCTTCTCCGACAGCTTGAGCTCAAGCCGTATTTCTCCCCGAGATTCGCCGGGAAACGCATATTTTATGGCATTAACCAATAATTCATTTACGATCAAACCGCAATTAACAATTTTATCTATGGAAAAATCAACTTCTTTCTCAATGTTCAGCGATACCCTTACCTTATTTAGATCAAGATGGAACGAATGTATGATACTTTTCAACAGGGCGGAGAAATACTCCTCTATATTAACCCTGCTTAAATCCTTTGATTGATATAACTTTTCATGCACGAGCGCGATCGACATGATACGGGACTGATTCTCTTTAAAGATCTCTTTTACTTTCGGGTCTTTGATCAGGGAAGACTGCAGATTTGTAAGGCTGCTGATTATTTGCAGGTTATTCTTGACGCGATGGTTGACCTCACGCAACAAAACCTCCTGCAAGTGTTTTTCCTCTAAAAGCTTCTCTTCCGCCTGTTTACGCTCCGTAACATCTTCGTAAACCGCGACAATCTCTCCGCTATGCAATTTATAAATAAAATTTTCCCGCCAACCGGAAATACGGTTATCCTTGTAAAATGACACAGGATAGTATTCAGGGTTACCCGTTTTCCAAACACGCGAGAATACTTCAAGCAAGCCGAAATCTTTCACCCCGGGAAAAACATCCGTTAACCTTCTCCCTACGATATCCTGTACCTGAACCTGTTCGATCCTGCAGCCTGCGCGGTTACAGCCCTTAATGACGAAATCTTTCCCCTCCTCCACAGCTTCATAAATGACTACGGCAGTATTAATACTATCGACCAACTCTCGATATTTTTCCCGGCTGCCGCGCAATCGTTCTTCAGAATCTTTAAGTTCATTCAAGAATTGTTTTTGTTCTGTTATATCGATCATACTCGTCAACAAATACTCCCGGCCGTTGATCAAGATAATTTGCGCTGAAAACAGGCCGTAACGCAGCTCTCTGTCACGCGTCAAGATATCGACTTCTACATGCTGGGCAAAGCCCTTCTTTCGCAATATTTCAATGACCGCATCGCGCTGGGCAATATCCCGAAAAATCCCCAGTTCAGCAGAGGTTTTTCCGATCACCTCATTACGTTTATACCCCAAGGTTTTCAAAAAAATATCATTTACGTCGACAAAATGCCTATCCTGAAGCTTAGTAATAGCCATCAAGAGAGGGCTTTTGCGAAAAACATCGAAAAAGTGTAAATCGCTTTGGCGGCCGATATCCGATCTTTTTATCTGATCGCCGATCTCCCGATACGTATTCAAAGAACTGCGGTTTTCCAATCGCAATGAACACATCAGGACTGTTTTTTCTTTACCGTTTTTACACCGGAGTTTAATTTTAGATTCAATAACATCGCCTGGAGCGGCCCTTTTTCCCGGCGTTTTAAGCCGTTTGTTGCCGCTATCCCTTATCGCGCAGCCGCTCGGCAGCCAAATTCTTTTCTTATGAACATCATTCATCGTATAACCGAACATTTTAGTAAAAGCAGGATTAATATATTGGAAGGCTCTGTTAGATTGAACAACTGACATGCCTAAGGTAGCATCACAAGAGAACAATTCAGCTAAATTTTCGCAGGAAAGTGCTAAAGAAGAGGATTTCTGATGTAAGTATGATTTTTTTTCGGCTTTGGCGGGTTTTCGTTCCAAACGTACTTTCATTTCATCAAGCAACTCAAAAAAAACAATTTATAAAATTAGCTTCTATCGAAACACGTTTAACCTCCATTGACAAGTTAAAGTTATTTGACCCAACATAGTATTATAACTCTGATCAATAAGAAGTACAACTATTTTTCACGACGCATAAATATTCATTAGATTTAACGATGGACATTGTTTAAGATCGCTGGCTCTCAAAGAACGATGCTAAGCTTTCCTCAGCCGGGCAATTACAGCGTTACAAATCTCGGCAACATTGAAGTTTTTGCTCAAGAAAACATAAATTAAAAAACTAATGCCCGTCATCCTGAACCATTTATTGGTTAAGAGGAACATCACCCATACGGGTATTTTACGACCCTGCCGGGCATATCTGTCAAGGACGTCGAACAATTTATTAAAATAAACCTGGTTGCAACTATCAAAATCATCGCTGTATGCCTTTTCCAAAAGCGCTGATTTCTGAGGGTCTGAGCGCGCTTTCTCCCAAAGTTCTGTCCCTTCAAACAGGCGCAGAGAAAACATCTGCAAACGAAACGGCACCGGAAGGGATGCTAAGAACATAAGGGTTTTTATAACATCCTCCTGCGTTTCCCAGGGATTATCCACAATGATATCATAAAACGGCATCGGGATCTTATCTTTAAACTCATTGATCAGCCTGATATCCCGCGCGATCACCTCATTCGAAAATGGGCGTTTATACAGCTTCTTTGTATTTTCACTGCCGGTCTGTATCCCCATACGCAGGAAAACCAGGCCGGCGTCAACCAGGCTGTTTAATTTTTCGCGGGAAAGCGTTGAAGGAGTCGCTCCTCCGATATAAAGCGGCAAATTGATCTTTTGTTTATATTCCCGGGCAAATGCCTCGATCTCAGTATCGGTATAAAGGAAAAAATTATCATCCCAAAACCACATATTTTTCACGGGGAACTTAGCTTTAGCCTCTGCTAACTCTTGAATGATATTCTGCGTGCTTCTTTTTCTGATGACTTTGACCTGGCCGCTATAAAGGCTGTTTATCTTATTATTACAACAATACGCGCACCCAAAAGGGCATCCCCGGGAAGGAAACGTCGGATACCCTTCTTTATACACGTTGGTTTGATTAAACCATGTTTTTATCAACAGCTCTTTATCGATCGGCACGCAGCGGCTATTATCCAGCATAAAGTTGTTTTCGAAATCATTATCAGGCAGCGCAAGAGAATCAAGCTCACGCACCAAGGGGCGGACCGGATTCACCTTAATTCCTTCTTTCGAAGAAAAGCAGATATTACGGACAGTACTTATATCAAGGGAGCCGCTCATACGTGCGGCTAATTCCACGACCGCCTCTTCACCTTCACCGACACAGACCATATCCGCGTGCTTCAAGCATTCTTCAACAGCTATTGTAGGATGTATACCGCCCCAGATTACCGGGATACGCCAGGCTTTCTTTATTATTTGAGTGATCAAAACGGCTTGTTTAAAATGGATAGTAAGGAGTGAAATACCGATAATATCTGACTGAGCAGAGAACTCGATCAATTCATGCTCGGCCGCGCTATTAAGTGAACGAAGTGTACCGAGGGAATATAAGACACGTGTTTCGTGGCCGTGCGTTTTCAGGCTGGAAGATAACATACGCACGCCGTAAGACTCAACAAAATTAAAAAAAGAAAATAACGTTATTCGCACGCGCAAGACAATATTTTACTAAAAACTGTTTTTTAAGCCTTACCCTTGAGCTTTTTGCAGCTCCTTTCCACAATGTTTCAATATAAAGTTATTTTATTTTACCATATTTTGCTGGATTTAACAGTATTAAACTCCCTGTTAAAAACAGTATTTACTTTATAAAGATCCGGATTAATAAATCTCAGGAAACCCGGATTCGAGCGATTCCCCGGTCCGCACGTGCCTAAGCAGCTCAACAGCCCTTTTCGCGGCATTTGAATCTTCCTTATCCCTCAAATTGTAATTACGATATAACTGGCCCAAGGAGCTTCTCGCGTCCTGTTTCTCCAGATATATTTTATAAAAACATTGTATCGCCGCCCGGCTTATCCCTTCATACTGCGCTGCCGCCTTCTTTTCAAGAAAAACGCTTCTCGAAAAACCGAGCTTTATTTCTTTATTCTTTTCACGGCAAAGAGGCGTAACCGCGAGGTAGGGAGTAAAATACCTTAACGAAAAATAACAATCAAACCCAATCAAACTCGGGACTAACGCCGGACGGATAAAAATTTCAGCCTGCGGGCCGCGTTTCCCGCCGAAGGTAAAGAAAGCTCGCTTTTTACGTAAACTTTTTACGATCTTATTAATTGAACGCGCCGGGCCTTGTATTGACAATCTGCGGATATAACCTGCCTCGGTTACATCTTCAAAAGGCGCTTTCAACAGCCTGGATTTACGGCAGCGATACCCTCTGTTCTGAAAT
>CAZPNW010000124.1:0-13872 GCA_964588175.1 uncultured Planctomycetales bacterium | reverse complement strand
TAGAAACCTTGGTTTCATCTTCTAGTTCCCGCACGGCTTCCGCGACTGCTTTGTAGAGGTTTAAATACTCCTGCTTTCTGCCCAAGAAAAAATCGCCCAGGTCAGGAGCGCTCCAGACCTCATACCAGACATTATATTTTTTATTGCAGCTCAGGTCCCTGATCTTCCCCTTGATGAGCTTTTTAAAAGCATTCACGTTCCAGGGCGCGCTTTTTTTATCGAGGACTTTCCCCAGCCCCGGAGGCATGCCGAAGAGGTCGAGGATGACGGTGCCTCCGGCATCGCTGACTTTCTTAATGATCCATTCATAATTGGCGATAAGCTTATCTTGCGCCGCTTTATCTTTAGCCAGCTGGTTTATCTGCCAAAGGTTATATTGCAGCCGGTACATGCCCTTAAAACCGACATCGGTCGACCAGGACTCCAAAACGTTCTTTGCCGCGAGCTCCTGCGGCCAGGCAGGGTCACTATGGTAGCCGCGGCCGCTCAGGTCGATACTTGGCTTAAATACCGCGGGGGTAACGCTGACATTGGAAGCGACATCGATACTGAATTCAAGGTCAGCGTCTTTCCCGAAAGCAAAAGGCGCGAAGGACACTGAAAAAAAACAAACGGCCAGGAAAAAGGCAGGCACACATACAACACCCTGAGGCAGGCCTAAGAAGATCTTTTTAAAATTATTCATCTAACTTTTTTTGTATTCTGATGATCGATTGCGCCTTGCCGGTTGAGTCATCGATCGCGATGACCGCGCCGTGCAGCTGGATATTGCCTTCGGCGACTTCAAAACGCACCGGCACCGAAGTGACGAACTTTTCCAGGACATCTTCGACTCTTCTGCCGATGACCGAATCATACGGCCCCGTCATGCCCGCGTCCGTCAGATACGCGGTCCCCTGGGGCAATATCTTCTCATCCGCGGTCTGAATATGCGTATGGGTCCCCAGTACCGCTGAAACCTTGCCGTCAAGGTACCAACCAAGCGCTACTTTTTCCGAAGTCGCCTCCGCGTGGATATCAACCAGGATGTTCCGCGTAGTTTTGGATATTTCTTCCACGGCTTCACGGGTCGTGCGGAAAGGACATTCCAGCGGCTCCATAAAAACCCTGCCCAGGACATTGATAACCCCGAGCTTTACGCCGTTCTTTAAGGTATAGATCCCGAAACCGTAGCCGGGCGCCCCGAGAGGGAAATTAAGCGGGCGCACGATACGCCGCTCCTCCCGGATGATCTCAAAGACTTCTTTCTTCTTCCAAATATGGTCGCCGGTCGTCATTACATCGACCCCGGCGTCAAAAAGCTCGCCAGCGACCCGAGCGTTCACCCCTGAGCCGCCGGCGGCGTTTTCAGCGTTAGCGACCACAAAATCAAGCGCGTATTCTTTTTTAAGCCCGGGCACCAGCTGTTTGATCGCCGCCCTGCCGGGGCTGCCGACGATGTCGCCTATAAAGAATATATTCATAGATTCTGAATTCGAGTAGTTGGGTTAAGGTTAAGCAGTTAGTTTGGTAGTTGGGAAAAGTCGTTTGGTTTTAAAACCCAACGGCCTAACCTAACGACAACACAAACTTCCTTACCTTTTCCCTTACCGCATCAATAACTATTATTACTTCGCGTACTCGATAGCTCTTGTTTCCCGGATAACGGTCACCTTGATCTGCCCGGGATATTCCATGCCTTCTTCGATCTTTTTCCGGATATCTCTGGCAAGGTTGACCGCGTCATTATCCGAGATCTTCTCCGGCTGCACGACGACCCTGATCTCGCGGCCGGCCTGGATGGCAAAAGATTTCTCGACGCCTTTAAAGACATTCGCGATGGATTCAAGCTTCTCCAGCCGCTTTATATAGGTTTCCAGCGTCTCTCTACGGGCACCGGGACGGGCCGCGCTGATGGCGTCGGCGGCGACCGCTAAAACAGCGTAAAAACTTTTCGCTTCTGTTTCTTCGTGGTGCGCCTCGATCGCGTGGACGACCTCAAAAGACTCATTGAATTTTTTAGCCAGGTCGGCTCCAAGCTTGGCGTGCGTGCCTTCCACCTGATGATCAACGGCCTTACCGATATCATGCAGCAAGCCGATACGCTTTGCCAACTTGAAATCCAACCCTAATTCCGAGGCCATGACCCCGATAAGAAAAGACACTTCTTTGGAATGCTGCAGGGCATTCTGCCCAAAGCTGGTCCGGTATTTCAGGCGGCCCAAAAGTTTGATTATTTCAACGTGCAACCCGTCGACTCCGGCGTCAAAGGCGGCGCGCTCTCCTTCCTCCCGGATCTTCTCATCCATCTCCTGTTTTGTTTTATCGACGACTTCTTCGATCCTTCCCGGATGGATCCTGCCGTCATTGATCAACTTTTCCAGGCTCAAACGCGCGATCTCTCTGCGCACCGTATCAAAGCAGGACAGGGTCACTGCTTCAGGGGTATCATCGATAATAACATCGACGCCGGTGGCCATTTCAAAGGCGCGGATATTACGCCCTTCACGCCCGATGACCCGGCCTTTCATCTCATCGCTGGGAAGCGTGACAACGCTTACGGTCGACTCAACCGCGTGGTCGGCCGCGCAACGCTGGATGGACAGGCTTAAGATCTCTTTGGCTTTTTTATCGGCGCTGCTGCGCAGCTCTTCTTCCTGCCGCTTGATCAAAACCGCTTTTTCGGCGTTTAATTCATCGCTTAAGCGGGTAAGCAGGATCTGCCGCGCTTCTTCGATGGAAAGCGAAGAGATCTTTTGCAGCCTTTCTTTCTCTTCCGCGATGAGCATATGCAGCTGGTTATCCTTTGCCTTGACCCCTTCTTCCTGCCGCTTCACGCCTTCCTGGCGCTGCTCGATCTCTTTTTCTTTCTTTTCCAAAAGGTCAAGCCTGCGGTCGATATTTTCTTCTTTCTGGGTAAGCCTTTTCTCTAAATTGAATATTTCCTGCCGCCTGTCTTTGGTCTCTTTCTCGAAATCCTGCCTCATCCGGTACAAGAGGTCCTTGGCTTCCAATTCCGCGCCGCGGCGGCGGTCTTCTACTTCTTTCTTGGCCTGTTCCAGGATATGTTTTACGGTGGTCTCGGCATCCTGGATCTTTTTTTCAGCGACATAGCGCCTTAAAAAATATCCCGTGAACGCCGATGCTGCTGCAATAACAATAAAAAGAATTATATTCATCAACATCGATTATTCAACCTCCTTCAAACTACCGTGTTAAACTTAAGTTCTTTAACACCAATAGCTCACAACTGACGCCATTTTCCCGGGGTTCTTACACTTGATCGCATGGCATGACCGTTGCAGTTTTAGTTTACCGTGAGATTGCAATTGTTGTTTCTGCTTGCTCGTTTACCCAAGTACGTCCGTTGATCTTAAGCACATATGACTTTATCAACGCTTACGTCAGTGGGAGTAGAAGGGATACGTGGCAGGATTTGAAAATCAAATGCCAAGCCGATAGAGGTTACTTTTGAAGGAGTGCTGCTCAAGAAGCGGTCATAATAGCCCTTGCCGCGGCCTAATCGATTGCCTTTTTTATTAAACGCCAGCCCCGGCACAATGACAAGGCTTAAATTTTCTCCAGGAAAAGGCTTCTTAACCACAGGTTCCCAAATGCCATACGGGCCCTTCTGGAGTTTTGCCTTATTATCCAACAAACAGGCTACTATAGTTTTATCCCAACAAACAGGTACCAGGATCATTTTACCTAATATTTGCGCTTCTTTTATCATCTCCGTTGTATCCACCTCGCCAACCACCGATATATAAAACATCACTATCTTTGCCTTATGGAACACTGTTTCACTAAAAAGCTTTTCTTTTATTTTCCGACTCTTTATAACTCGGTCTTCCTCCTTCTGTCTTTTTAGCTTAATTAAAATTTTATTACGAATTAACTGTTTTGTCAATGTTACATCTTTAAGAGCCACGGGCTCTTGTATATGTCCGGGTATATTCTTCATTGCACGCTTATTTTACGCGGTTTTGCCGTCTTTTTATGATCTTTTGGAGGCTGAATTATCTTCATTTTTTCCAGGAGGTTCTTTTTTTCAAGCTCGCGGTAGATCAATATCCAGGCGCAATCTTTTTCTTTATCCGCTTCGCATTTACCTTTATCCGCTCCGCCGCAAGGGCCATTCAATAAGCCTTTGGCGCATAAGGTGACCGGGCAGATACCCGCCGTATCCTGTAAAACACAAGCGCCGCATAAAGAGCATTTTTCAACAAAAGCCCCTTGAGCGTCAACCACGGCGCCAAATAAACTATTACAGGCAGGCACGACCGTCAAACCTAAACGGTCATTATCTTTGGCGGATTGCACGCCTAAACCGCACGCCAGGACGACAACCGCTTCTGCTTCCCGCAGCGCTTTCATCTGTTTGGCAAATTCCGTCTTTATTTGCGCGGCAACACAGGGGGCATCGGGGATGCAACTTCCAACGACAGAGAAGCCGGCTGCTTCCAACTGCTTTTGCATCTGCTCTATTTCATGCTTACCGCCGGTCTTACAGGTCGTGGCGCATTCTCCGCAACCGACGAGAAATATCTTCTTACAGCCCTTAAGGCTGTCGGTGATCTCTGTAATTGTTCTTTGTTGAGTAACGATCATGAAGCTTCCCCTTTATTACGCGCAAAAAAGCTCATCCCGGACTCCCCTACCTTTGCTATCGGCAGTGAGGGATGAAATTATACTCATTCTTAACTATAAATTTTATCATGGTTTAGATGTTGTAACAAGGGAATATTTCGGTGCTGCAGAAAGCAGCACACCCCGCGCAATTTCCGATCTGCGCGGCGGTGTTATCGGTGATCGGTTTTCGGTTATCGATGACTCTGTGATCCGAAAACCTATAATCGATAACCGCTATATTTTCAAATAGATTAATCCCTGATCAAAGCAGGCCTTCTGCTTAAGCCGGTGTGCGCCTTTCTGGCGCAAAAAAAAACCCCACCGTGCCGTTAGACATGATGGGTGTGAACCGTATTGGTTACAGGTGGGAGCCGCCTCTTAAACGCCTAAGCGATAAGAGAGTTTTAGCTCCCTGTATTATGGTGTTGGTTCACCAATCATCAAATTATCCAACGAACACCGCAGGGATATTTTCTTAATTCCTTTACTGTTTGTAGTATATCACACCGAGGAGGAATAGTCAAGGATAATCCTCGGTTATCACCTCAACACCGCGGAAAAGCGTTCACGCAAGACTTCAGACGCAGCCGCATGCAACGGGGCGATCTGAGATTCAGCCAATGTCCCTTCATCAGAACGATAAAGGCAGGAAATAGTCAATCCTTTAAATCCGGCAGGGATCTGCTTGCCCTGATAACAATCAACGACCGAAACATCCCGCAGGAGCGCTCCCGCCTTTTCTTTGATCGCGCTTAAGATCTCAGCGACCGGAACATCCGCTTTTATGACCAGGCTTACGTCGCGGGATATCGCAGGATACGCCGCGAGCGCCTTGAATCTCTTTTTGAAATCAGCCGCCGCGAAAAGCTTATCCAAAGAAAGTTCCGCGGCAAAAACTTTCTTGTTCTTGATCTGGAATTGCTCAAGTGCATCCTTGCGCGGCATATATATTTTACCGGCGCACTCCCCTTTGATCAGCACTTCGATCTCAGGGCAATTTTCCTGCGCCCGAAAACCATAATCGCGGATCCCTGCCCGTGAAAAAATAGTTTCTATGATCCCCTTGACATGGAGCGGCCCCATTTCATCCTGAAGGCGCCCCTGTGCGAGCCAAAAATTCCGCTGCCCGCATAAAACAAAACTCACGACCGGTTTTTCTGTAACCTCTCCCGCCGCGCGCGAAAACACATGCGCCACTTCAAAAATATTGACCAACCCCTGATTTTGATTAAGGTTTCCGGCGACACAACGCAACAAGCTCGGGATGAGCGTCGTGCGCAATACTCCCTGCTCCTCACTCAATGGGTTTTGCAACGCTACCGGTTCAGCCTGGCTGATACCGGATTTTCGCAGGAAAGCGTCATCAACAAGGCTGTGTGTCACCGCCTCAAAAAGCCCTAAACTCGTTAAACAATCCTTTATAAAATCGGTGTCACCCGATGAATTGATATACTGTGCCTGCGCGACGAAAGCAGGCAGGCTCGTCGGAATATTATCATAGCCGAAGATCCGCGCGGCCTCCTCAACCAGGTCCCTGTCGAGGCAAACATCCTGGCGGAAAGACGGGACGCCGGCGGTCAAAACACTTTTCGATTTAGCCGAGACTTTAAATCCCAGGGATATTAAAATACGCTTCACCCTTGCCGGCTCGATCACGACCCCCAGGAGACTGTTAAGAACCTCTAATTCCAATGATACCTGTTTCCCCGGGGTTTTCAAAGCTCCCGCATGTTTTGCCAGCACGCACCTGCCGCCGGCTGATTCCCCTATCAAGGCAACCGCTTTTTGCGACGAAAGATCGGCATTCTCTCTGTCAACGCCCCGCTCAAAGCGATAGGCTGACTCGCTCTGCAGCCCTAAAGCCTGGCGGCCGCGGCGGACCACAACAGGATCGAACACAGCTGCTTCTAAAAGGATATCTTTGGTCTTTTCGGATACTTCTGTCTCTTTGCTGCCCATCACCCCTGCTACCGCGACGGGCTTTTGCCGGTCGGCGATCACCAATATACCCGGATCGAGCTGTTTCTCCTGGCCATTGATCATCAGCATTTTTTCACCCATCTTGGCGCGCCGGACAACAATAGATCCCCGGCTTAGGGTATCAAGGTCGAAGGCGTGCAGCGGCTCTCCCCAGGTAAATAAAACATAATTCGTGATATCGACGATATTATTGACGCTGCGGCAGCCGATAAGTTCCAGGCGCCTCTGTAACCACTCAGGAGACGGTTTGACCGTCACCCCGGTAATGATCCGCGCAGTGTAAAGGGGACAGTCATGTTTATTTTCTATATTTAACTCGAGATCCGGGTAACCGGATAACCGGGTAACCGGATAACCGGACACAGCAGGCAATTTTAATTTCTTCCCTGTCACCGCCGCCACTTCCCGCGCGATACCAACAACACTCAACCAATCGGGGCGATTGGAGGTGATCTCTATTTCAATGACCGTGTCGCCATCCCGCGCTTCCAAAGACGTCACCTCTAAACCGGCCATGGTCAGCTTATCAGCCAGCGCCTGCGGGGAGATCGTAATATCAACAAATTCTTTTAACCAATTATAGGTAAGTTTCATATTTTCGCCGAATATCTAAAATTGTTTGAGGAAGCGTAGATCATTTTCATAAAATAAGCGGATATCATTGATCCCGTATTTGAGCATAGCGATCCGCTCAACCCCCATCCCGAAAGCGAACCCGGAATACTTTTTGGGGTCATAACCGACATGCTTGAAAACATTGGGATGGATCATCCCCGAACCCAGGATCTCTATCCAGCCCTTCCTGCCGCAGGCAGAACAGCCTTTGGCTTTACATATAACGCAGGAAATATCGACTTCCGCCGAAGGTTCGGTAAAAGGGAAAAAATGCGGCCGAAAGCGCATCAGGATATCCTGCCCGAATACTTGTTTGGCGAAAAATTCCAATATTCCCTTCAGGTCGGAAAACCTGATATTCTTGTCCACGATAAACCCTTCGATCTGATGGAACATGAAGGAGTGCGACGCGTCTACCGCATCCGGGCGGTAAACCCTCCCGGGCACAACGACAGCCAGCGGCGGCTTCTTTTCCTTCATCACCCGGATCTGGACCGGCGAGGTGTGACTGCGAAGCAAAAGGTGATCGGTGGTCGGTGCTCGGTGATCGGCTTTGAGGTAAAAGGTGTCGAAGGCTTCGCGTGAAGGATGCTCCAGGGGAATATTAAGCCCGGTAAAATTATTAAACTCCGTCTCTATCTCAGGGCCTTCAATTATGGAAAAGCCCATCCGGGTAAAGATCGCGCAAATTTCCCGCGTTACCTGCGTCAACGGATGAAGACGGCCCGGCTCATGAACGATCCCCGGCATCCCGATATCAACACGCTCTGCCGATCCCCCGGCCGCAGGTGCGGCTAACAATTTCTTTTTTTCTTCGATTAAAAGGGTGATCTTATTCTTGAGAGCGTTGACGCTCTGTCCAAAAGCGGCGCGCGCCTCAACCGGAAGCCCCGGAATAGACCCCGTAAGCTCGGCAAGCACGCCTTTCCTCCCCAGATATTTTACCCGTAATTCTTCCAGGGCTTCAAGAGAAGCAAGGTCCTGGATTTCCGTGCCTATATTTATTTTAATAGCTTCAATATCCATACTAACCCCAATATGCCTAATAAAAGCAGCGCCAGGTTCTTTTTTTCATTATTGAATTTCTCTTCTTTCCGGCGGCCGGGACTTATTTTTTCTATCGCCTGCGCGTGGATATCCAGGTCGCCGCCATGCTCCGGGCAGGCGCGATGGAAAACACCGGTTATCTCGGCCCAATCTCCTATAGATCTATAGCTGCCGGTAAACTGTATCTTTTTCGCAAGCTCACCCGGTATCCAGACGCCGATCGCGCTTTTGCCGTCATTGATATTGACCCAGGCGTAAGCGCCTCTATACATTATATCACCGATAACTTCCCCCGCAAAAGTAACAGGCTTGCCGTCATATGCCTTGGCATGAGAGATCAATTCGTCACTCGTTGCAGGCGCGGCGAAAGCCGCCGAGTGTAAGGATAAAAAGGCAAAAGTTAAAAGTAAAAAGTTAAAAATAAGGTGTTTGCGCATTACTTACCTTTCACCGCGGCGACAAAAAACCCGAGCAGCGTAAATATCGACATGAACTCAAGCCTGCCTGCCCACATCTGCGCGATATAGGTCAACTTTAACCCCGCGGGCATAGAAGCGCTCGTCACGCCGCACGATAAACCGACGTTTGCCGCCGCAGAGGTAGATTCAAACAGCGAATTTAAAAAAGGAAATCCATACCACATCCCCACCATTGCCCCGGCGCCATAAAGCAAAAGATACGCCAAAGTGATCAGGAAAACCGCGCGCACCTGTTTATCGGCCAGAAAGATCCCTTTAATATGGTGCATTTTCTGCAAGACAACGGCTTTCTCAGGCATCATGATCCGTTTAATATCCTGGATGAGCGCCTTAAAAATAATGCCGACACGCAGCATCTTGATCGCGCCGGTGGTCGAACAAACCGCGCCTCCCAATCCCATAGCGCAAACAAGCGCCACCAGCGCCAGGTGGTTCCAATCGTTGATGAATTGCGACGGATAAAGCGTCTGATACCCCGTGCCGGTATGGCCGGAGATCAACTGATAAAAACCCTTACGGAACAACATGAGCGCCTGCGGATAAACGCCGGTTTGCGCCAAGCCAAGCGCAACCACGAAAAAAGTGATAAAGACCGTAACAAACAAAGTAATGGTCTCTATATTTCTTATGATCTCTTTACGATTGCCCGTCCAGACATGATAATGGAGCTTAAAATTGATCGCCCCGAGTATCATAATAATGACGGTGATGATCTCGTACGGCAAGCTGTGATAATACAGTATATTTTGCGATTGCGGCGCGAAGCCTCCTGTGTCGAACGCCGCCATAAAAATACAGGCGCCGTGAAAAAAACTATTGAACGGCTTCATGCCGTTTAATAAACTGACAAACCCCAAAGCGAGCGTGCCTAAAACCAGAAAAACAATGCTTACCAGCCAGATAAAACGGCTGGTATTAATAACGTTCGGCATGATCTTTTCGTCGCGGCCCTCCCCGAAATACATCTTTAAAGCACCACTCCCGCCTTTAACCAGGAATGAAAGCGCGACAATAACAATACCCTGGCCGCCGATGAACATGATCAAATGCCGCCAGAGATTATGCGTATACGAAAGATGGTCAAGATTTTGTACCAAGGTCAAGCCGGTTGTCGCGAAACCCGACATAGCGTCGAAACAGGCATCAAGGTATGAATTCCAATGGCCGCTTAAAACTAACGGCAAAGCCCCTGCCAGCGTTGCCGCCAGCCACGAGAGAGACACGACGATCATCCCGTGCATCCAGCCCATTTCTTTATCGGTTGAGCAGATCTTGGTCAACAATAAACCGAAGATCAGGGTGACCTCAAGGCTGATGATAAAATCGAGCACCGGGTTAACCTCTCCCAGGCAAAGGCCGAGGATGACCGGGATGACCATCGTCAGCCCCAGGCCAAGGATAATTCTGCCTAAATAATACCCGATTATTTTGACATCATCTACATTCGGCCGCAAGATCATATTTTTATCGACGTTACAATAAGGCAGGTTATCAACGCTGAAAAGGCAATGGCCGCCGCGTATACGATCTCAACGGCAATACCGGCAATTATGTTCATGAGAGGCGTTACCTTCATCTTATAACCTCCCGACCAGTAAGTTTAAAAGTTGCGGCTCGTTCCCGATAGAAGTAATAGCAATGACATCGTCTCCCGGCTTAAGGATGGTATCTCCTTTGGGGACAATGACCTCTTCCCCCCGAACAACCGAGACCAGGACTGAATTCTGCGGAAGATGGACGTTTTTTATCTCTTTATTGATGACCGGCGAATCTTCGGGCAGGTCGACGCGCACGATGGCAAGCTTTCCCCGTTTAAAGCTCATCAAGTTCACGAAGTCAGAAAAAGAAACTTCTTCCTCGACGATCTTAGCGATGATCTTAGTCGAATCAACGGGGATATCGATCCCCAGCTCGGAAAAAATATGTTCATTATCGGGATTGTTCACGCGGGCGATCGTGCGGTGGATCTTGAATTTCTGTTTGGCAAGCTGGCAGATGATCAGGTTATCTTCATCTTCCCCGGTGACCGAAGCAAGGACATCGGCGCGGGATCCCCCGGCTTCTTCCAGGACCACCGGGTCGCAGCCGTCGCCGTTAATGACCAGCGCGTCTAATTCTTTCGCGACTTCTTCACAGATCTGCTTATCTTTATCGATAATACTGATCGTATGCTTGCTTAAACACAGCCGCTTGGCCAAGAAATACCCGACTTTCCCCGCGCCTACGATAATGATATACATAGACACCTTACTTTACAATTTAAATTCCGCCTTGATTTTAGCTAAACTGGCGACTTTAACCACCGCCATTAAAATATCTTTATCGTGCAATACCGTCTTGGGTTCCGGAATGACAACCCCATCCAGCCGGCGGATCGCCACGACCATGAATTCCTGGGGGATATTGATCTCATGGATCTTTTTATTCACCAGCCCGTTCTTGACCTCGATCTCGATGACCCCTATTTCATTGCTTTCGATCAAGTAACTCGAAAAACGGCTTTCAACGATCTTGTCGCGCAGCATCGCCGCAAAAAGGATGGTCCCGCTGATGATATTCAAACCCAGGGCGCTGTAAATATGGGCGCGCTGCGGGTCATAGACGCGTGCCAGCACTTTCGGCACCTTGAATATCTTTTGCGCGACCTGGGCGGCGACTAAATTCGTATTGTCACCGTTGGTGACCGCGCAAAAGGCATCCGCTTTCTCAATGCCGGCCTGTTTCAGCAGGTCAAGGTCAAAGCCGTTGCCGATCAGGACCAGGCCGTTAAAAGCATTCCCTAAGCGGTCGAAAGACGCACGGTTCTTGTCGATGACCGCGACATTATGCCCTTCGCTCGATAACAGCTTGGCGAGTTCCGCCCCGACCCTGCCGCATCCCACAATGATAATAAACATATTCTTTACGCGCTATTTTTACCCGCGCTTTTAAAAACCGGTTATGCTTTGGGTTTTTTCGCGATTTCCAGGAGTTTATTAAATGCCGCGGTTTCTTTTACCGCGAGCTCGGCGATGATCTTGCGGTCCAATCCGACGCCTGCGCTCTTCATGCCCTTCATGAACGCGCTGTAGGTCATGCCCTCTTGACGGCAGGCGGCGTTAATACGGGCGATCCAAAGCCTGCGGAAATCGCGTTTCTTGGTGCGCCGGTCACGGTAACTGTATTCCAACGCCTGGGCAAGCGCGCGCCGCGCCTGCTGGAACTGCTTGCTGCGGTCGCCAAAATACCCTTTTGTCTGTTTGAGTAATTTCTTCTTGCGTTTGCGTGTTGCCACGCTATGTTTTGCCTTTGCCATTACATCCTCCTTAAAACTACTTTTATTATTTTTCCGTTATCCGCGTATCATTATCCGTACGGCAGCATGCGTTTCAGATATTTCACTTCCTTGCATTCCTCTAAGACGCCTGCTTTGCGCAGCCCGCGGATCCGTGAAGATTTTTTGTTGGTCAAAAGATGGCCCTTTCCGCAGGCCTTATATTTGATCTTTCCTTTTTTGGTCAATTTGAACCTTTTTGCAACTCCCTTTTTTGTCTTTAACTTTTTCATTTTACACTCCAGCCTCGATAGTTTAACTTTTTTCCTCTTTTTTCGCGGGACTCGCGACCGTCTTTACTACATCGCCCTTTTTAGGAGCCAGCACCAATGAAATGATCCGCCCCTCCAAGGAAGGCTCTTTTTCCACCAGCGCGTCATTCTGCGTATCACTGATAAATTTATCTAAAACCTTTCTTCCCAGGTCCATATGCTCCATCTGCCTGCCTTTGAAGAAAAGGTCGATCTTCACTCTGTCTTTTTTATTCAAGAACCCGATTGCCTGCCTTACTTTCACCTGCAGGTCATGCTCATCGATATTCGGATGCAGGCGGATCTCTTTAAGCCGGCTCTGGCGCTGATGCTTCTTTGCCTCGCGCTCTTTTTTCTCCTGGTCATATTTAAATTTGCTGAAATCCATGATACGGCAGACCGGAGGGTTTGCCTGAGGGGCAACTTCAACCAGGTCCAACGCGGCCTGGTTCGCCAACTCCTGAGCTTTATCAATAGAAACAACACCCAGCTGGCTGCCTTCTGCGCCCACCAGCCTCACTTGCGGCACACGGATCCTTTCGTTTATTCGAATAAATTTTTTAATCTCAATCTCCTCCTTGTCGCGCCAAAATCACGGAATAATAATAAATATTATTCTTTCCGCACTTGGTCCACGGCACTTTTGTTATCTATTTCTTCTTTTAATTTTTTTATTAAATCTTCGACGGAAATGACGCCGAGGTTTCCCGCACCTTTTTTCCGCAGCGATACGGTATTCTGCTTGGCTTCGCGTTCCCCTAAAACCAGGATATAGGGGACCTTCGCAAGTTCCGCCTCGCGTATCCGTTTATCCAGTGTTTCATTCCGGTTATCCACTTCTACGCGGATCCCCTGATCTTCTAAAGCCGCCTGGACCGTACGGCCGTATTCATAAACGCTTTCCTTGATCGGAATGATCATGACCTGTGTCGGAGACAGCCATAACGGCAAAGTCCCCGCGTAATGCTCGATCAAACAGGCGATAAAACGCTCAAGGCTGCCTAATAAAACCCGGTGCAGCATGATCGGCTGCTTCTGGCTTCCGTCGGCATCGACATATTTAAGGTCAAAACGCTTCGGAAGCGCAAAATCGCACTGGATGGTCGCGCACTGCCAGGAGCGTTTAAGCGCGTCCTTTAATTTAATATCTATTTTGGGGCCGTAAAACGCCCCGTCCCCTTCATTGACTTCATAGGAAAGGCCCAGCTCCTTCAATGATTCTTCAAGGCCGGCGGTCGCCTCCGCCCAATCCTGGTCGCTGCCGATAGATTTTTCCGGACGGGTGCTCAACTCGATCCCCATCGAATCGAAGCCGAATGTCTTCATGGTAGAAAAAACAAATTCAACGATCGCTTTGATCTCCGCTTTTAACTGCGACGGCAGGCAGAAAATATGGGCATCATCCTGCGTAAAGCCGCGGACACGCAAAAGCCCGTGCAATACTCCGGCCTTTTCATAGCGGTAGACCGTCCCCAGTTCAAAGAACCGTACCGGCATTTCCCGGTAACTGCGGCTTTTCGACTTATAGATCAGGATATGCCCCGGGCAATTCATCGGCTTTAAGACACATTCCTTT
>CAZPNW010000123.1:0-5939 GCA_964588175.1 uncultured Planctomycetales bacterium | reverse complement strand
CAGCTGATTTCTTTGCCGGTTCTCAGCAACGTTGGGAAGAGGTCTCTGATTTTTACCACGATAGTTAGTTTTGTTCTAACGCCAGTCCGACCGCAACGGAAAGATAGGGAGCTAAAAGCTGGATGTCTTCTTTATTGAGATAAGGCGCAAGGGGCAGGTTTTTGAAAGGGTTTAAGGGGATAATCTCCAAATTCAGATAGCCGCTCAGGAATTCTGTTAATCCGAAAAGCTGCGCGGTCCCTCCTGAAAGATAAACTTCTTCGATCTTCTGTTCGGTCAGGTTCTCAAAAAAATCAATCGAAACAAATATCTCGTTTAATAACGTTGCGATCGTAGTTTTGATGATACGATAGGTTTCTGCCGAAGCGTTCTTCAGGGTATGTTTTAATGCTTCCGCTTCCTCTTTATTTAACGCTAATTTCGATTGCAGGAGCGCGGTGACCGATTCTCCTCCAAAGCGGGCGTCGCGCACAAAATACGGTGTTTTTTCCCGCGCGATGAGCAGGTTTGAAGTTTTATCTCCAATGTTAAGGAGCGTGATATTGGTTTGGGTTTTCTCCGGATAATTTAAGTAGAACGTATTCATCCCTGCCAGGGTATCCATAGTGATTATCTGGGGATTGAGCCCCGCTTTTTTGATGAGTTCCACGCGGCTGTCCAGGAAATCTTTGCGCGTGGCGACAAGAAAAACCCGGATCTTATTCTTTGAACTGAGTTCTTCCCCGACTATGTGGAAATCAACGTAGGCGTCTTCGGGTTTAAAGGGGATATGGTCTTCTAATTTATACATGATCGCTTTTTTGACCTCTTCTTCGTTCATTTTCGGTAAAGAGAGGTGCCGGGCGACGACTCCTTCACCGGCAAGCGATATATTGACGTCTTTGGAAGTGATCTTTGCTTCTTCGAAAAGCTGCCGTATTGCCCCGGGTAAATCGGTTGTTTGGCGGATATCTTTTGTCCCTACAGCGGTCAGCATGCAGGTGTCGGCGTTCTTCTTGATCTCTGCGACTTTCAGGTTATAGCTGCCGATATCAAGGCCGACTGTTTTTTTTGCCTTTTTCTTTAAGAAAGAGAATGGGGATTTCATCGTGTCGTTGTATGCAGCGCTTCGGCGGGCATCTGTTCGTTTAAAATATGAGAGATCATTTCGTCCCGTGAAGATTTCCGTTCCTTTTTATCTAATTCTTCTTTCGCTTTCGCCAGCGTTGATTCCTCTTTTTTGGTAAGGACGGTTGATTCGTCCATGATCCGCGGAGTAATAAAAATAATGAGTTCCGTGTTAACTGCTTCTTTGACGATCTTGCTGAAGAGCATCTTCCCGATGAAGGGGATATCCCCGAGGAGCGGGATTTTATCAACGGTGTTGGTATAATCTTTCTTTTTCAGGCCGCCGATGACTACGGTGTCGCCGTCTTTGAGCATGAAGTTGGTCTCGACTTTCCGGGAATCGATCGACGGCTCGTTTGAGCTGCCGACGAATGAAGCGACAAAGCTTTGTTCTCCCTTAACTTTCAGGGAAATGATCTTGTCTTTGGTGATGTGGGGGGTCACGTGAAGCTTGATCCCGATATCTTTAAATTGAGTGCTGGTTACCGTCGATGAGCTTTCGGTGCTTGTCGATACATAGGTATAGGGGACCTGTTCGTTTATTTCTATTTGAGCAGGTAAATTGTCCAGGGTTAGAATCCGGGGGTTAGCCAAGATATTGACGCGCTTGTCTTCTTCAAAAAGATTAAGCTGTGAGGTAAAATTCCACCCCGGCAGGATAGTCTTACCGTAAAATAAATCTACCGCTGAGGTCGGCGCCTTCAGGGATTGTTGTATATAGCGTTCCGGGACTTTTTTGCTGGTTGCGGTCCAATCTAAACCCGATTTGTCCGTGTCGGTAAGTTTTAAGCTTATGATCAACGCTTCGATCATGACTTGCGGTGTCCGGGTGTCGAGCTTGGAGACGACTTCTTCGATCTTCGACAATGCTTCGGGAGAGTCGCTGACGATCAGTGAGTTTGTGGGGATATTGATCTCGATAGTCCCCCGTGGTGAAATGATCTTTGCCAGTGATTTCTGGATATCTTCGGCTTTCGCGAAATTAAGCAGGATAATCTTGGTTACCAGGGGCAGTGTTTCTTCTTCGCGTTTAAGCGTTTCCATGGTTATGATGCGGATGATATTACCCTGTTTTTTATAGGTGAATTCATTGGTCTTAAGCAGGTTGTCGAGGGCTACCTGCCAGGGGACTTCTTTTAAATTGATGCTCACTTTAGCTTTGACATCGTTGTCCAGGATGATATTCAATCCGCTTGCTTCCGCGATGACCTTCAGCGCGTCTTCAATGTTGACATCTTTAAAGGTCAGGCTGATAAGTTTCGCTGCCGCGGGGGCCGTTGTTTTCTCTTGGGCGTACCCGAGTGAAGAGAACCAAACGATCATTGCGCATGCCACTAACAATCTTTTGTGCGTGGTATCCCCGGTCATCATTTCTCCTCTTTTTTCCCGCTCAGGTCAAATTGTCTGTCGCCGTAAGAAACCGTGACCTTCTCCTCAGTAATGGATTCGATTTTCAGCCCTTTGAATACGTGCCCTTCTTTTAATAACTCACCGTCGATAAGGGCGTAAAAAGTATCTCCGACTTTACTGATCCCCAAAAGCGTTACCTGCGGTATTAATGTGTCAAGGGATGGTTTCTGGAAGTTCGTGCGTATCTGTCCCTGGTCATCCACTAAAGGGATAAAAGGATCGCGGTTTTCAAAGCCCGCGGGTGCATCCGTCCGCTGGCTTTGACTGTATGCCGCTTTGAAGAACGCTTCCGGTACAGCAGATACGATACAAAAAATGCCGATCAGTATTTTAAACCAATTATTCATGAGCACCTGTATTATATAATAACGGGATCTGTAAGTCTATTTTTATATTGTGGTTCCATGTCTCTTGCTGATTAGTTTCTATTTTTATGTCGGATACGATAATGTTTTTCTTGGATGCTTCGATTTGCGCGAGGAATGCTTTGAGCTGGTGGTAATCGCAATTCATTTTTATGGCCAGGGGTAAAAGCCCGATAGAGATATCATCGCGATGAGGAATGGCGTATTTTGTTTTCTCTGCCGGGTTCAGATGAGTAAGGCTTAAATGTTCATCCTGGGCGTAACGGCTTAAGGAGGTAAAGATATTTTCCTCATTGGTAAAGAATGTTTCTTGGGATGCGGCTATCCTGGAATTCAATGTTGCTATATCGGCGCGAAGGGATCTCTCTAAAGCAGGGATGTTGGCTGCCTGGGCGATGATCTCTTTGTATTTCTTGATCTGTGTTTTCAGGCCGTTGTTCTTAACCCAGAGCCCGTATGCAATCCTTATGAAAAAGATGCCCATACCGATAGTGATTATGATGATGCCGGTTGTTTTTATCTTCGGGTCAGTGAGTAACTCTTTAAGTTTTTTCATCGTTTTTATTATAGGTGCAGAATATCGTAAAGTTCATAATAGTCAGGTTGTTTTTCTTGTCAGATTCCAAAGGGCCTAATTTGATATCATGGTAGTCTTTGCTGAAAGTTTGATTTTTCTTAAGCGTATCAATAAATTGAGTGATCGACATCAGCGCTTGGGTGTCTATCGAGGAATAAGCAGAGCCTTTAATGGATAATGTTTTGATCTTGACCGGTTTTTGGAAATCATCTTTGTTTTGCGTGAATTCGACCGCTAATTGCGTCATCCATACCTGATGGGGCAGGGAAGCGGTTAATGCGGCGAGCTTTTCCACCCAAGAAAAGCTGCCGTGGGAAAGGCCCTGGAGATTTGAGAATGTCTCGGATAATTCGTTTTTTTGTTTTGTGAGCGCTTCGAGCTTCAGATAATCCTTTTTAATATTCAAGTTTGTTTTCTCAAGAGATGCGACTATTTTTTCTTTGCTTATGACACTGATAAATAATATGGCCAGTATCGCCAGTAAAGAAGCTAAAGTTAACAGGATAGGTTTAGAAAAAGAAAGAGTGCTGATAAAATGGGAAGAAAGTGCTTTTGTTTTTTGGAGGGTCGCTCCCGTAAGATCGATATTCCTGGCTTTTTTGTCTGCGTTCGGCAATAAATTAATCAGCGGCATCGGCTATTTGTCCCCTGGTAAAATGAGCTTATTCTTGTAGCTGAGTATCGTTTCGATATCTTCTTGTGTAAAAATGCGGTAACCGTTACGGTCCTTTTTTACCTCGGGGATCTTTTTGTTCCAGAACCATAAGAAGAGCGTTGAGCGCGAGATGCCGATCTTTTTCAATACATCTTTTGTGGTGAAATAATCTTTTTTCATAAGCGACCCGGTGAGCCTCTTTTATGGCCAGTTATATCTAGCTATAGAATGTTATGCTTTACTATAGTTAAATATATATTAATATGATTGTCTGATTTGTCAAGATTTTTTTTGGTTTTTGGTGATCGATGACTAGAATTAATGAATAGTGTGCTATTTTTAAAGGTAACCGATCACCGAAAACCGAGAACCGATTACCTTTTTATTAATCTAGTTGCTTTAATCTGGAATTATGATAAAATTATAAAGTTATTCTAATCCTTTGCAGAGTGAAATCTCCAAGCTAAATTCAATATAGTATGGGTAATTTAAAAGAAGTGATTGATAGTTTTTCCGGGAAAAATATCCTGGTTTTGGGTGATTTGATCCTGGATGAGTATATTTGGGGTGATGTTGACCGTATTTCTCCCGAGGCGCCGGTGCCGGTGGTATGGGCTAAAAAGCATACTTTTGTCCCGGGAGGGGCGGCAAACGTGGCAAATAATATCCGGTCTTTTGACGCCGATGTTTGCCTGGTAGGGGCCATCGGTAAAGATAAGAATACGGACATTCTTTTATCCGAATTAAAGAAGCGCAAGATTTCAGTTGATGGGGTTTTTGTTGACCCTCACCGTTATACGACGGTCAAGACCCGTATTATCGGCGGCCACCAACAGATCGTCAGGCTTGATTGGGAGCATGTTGAGCCGCTCCCGCTGGATTTTAACCGTAAGATCGCCGCTTTTGTGAAGCGTTCGATCAAACGATTTGACGCGGTCATCATTGAAGATTACGGTAAAGGCGTTATCAATAAGCATTTGCTCGCAGAAGTGGTAGCACTCGCGCATGCCTCTAAGAAAATCGTCATCGTTGATCCTAAAGAAGACCATTTTCAGTATTATCGCGGGGCTACTTCCATTACTCCGAATCGTAAAGAGCTGGAAAATGCCATTAAGAATTTAAAGATCAAGGATACGAAGAACCGTTTTAAGTTTAATGTCCCCCGCCTGGCCAGCGACAGAGATATCGATAAGGCCGCGGAGAGTATCCTGAAATATTTGGATTTGGATTCTATCCTGGTTACCCTCGGGGAAAGCGGCATGCGCCTTTTTGAGAAGAATGGTTTAAAGACCCATATCCCGACAGTGGCCCAGGAGGTCTTTGATGTTTCAGGCGCGGGAGATACGGTCATCGCGACATTTACCTTAGGGCTTTCCAGTAAGGCGACCAAATTGGAAGCGGCGCGTATTGCCAATGTAGCTGCCGGCATTGTAGTCGGTAAAATGGGAACGGCGGTAACCAGCCGGGAAGAACTCCTGGGTAGGTTGTCCGACTTGAAGGAAATATAGAAAACGATGGATGTTATCGGTATTATTCCGGCGAGGTATTCTTCCACTAGGCTTGAAGGTAAGGTCTTAGTGGATATTTTGGGTAAACCAATGCTGCAGCATGTCTGGGAACGGGCCAAACAGGCACTGATCCTGGATGACCTGATCATTGCCTGCGATGATGAGCATGTTGCCGCGGTAGCAAGGGATTTCGGCGCAAAGGTGGTTTTAACCGCCCGGGGGCATATCTGCGGGACCGACCGGATCATTGAAGTTATTAATCCATTGGATGTGAAGGTCGTGGTTAATATACAGGGGGATGAGCCTTTGATCCATCC
>CAZPNW010000122.1:0-4021 GCA_964588175.1 uncultured Planctomycetales bacterium | reverse complement strand
CCCGGGACACATAACAGTGTCCCGGGCTTTTTTTCAACAGAAAGTTGAACACCAGCGCAATTCCGATCTGCGCTGGGTGTAAGTTGTAGGCGGCACACCGGCGCAACTTCCTGCGCAGAAAGCGCGCACTTGGCAATCATTTATGCCAAGGTGCGCATAGCGCCGGGTGTAAGTCAGCACCCCAGCTTATAGGATTGCTGGGTGCGCCCTTGCTGGGCAGAAAGACACACACCGGCGTTTATTCAAGACCCGGTCTTAACGAGTAGTTCTTAACTTCCAGCCAAGACCGGGTCTTGAAGTTATCCGTACCTCGTAAGCATGCGCCGATTTTCTTCGAAAATCTTTGCGCATACTCGGTGGAGTTTCGCTAGATAAAGCTTTATGGTAACTCCCTCGTTTAAGCGCTTGAAAAAGTTAGAAAATTCTAAATGGGGAGCGGGCTAATTTTCTAACATTTTTCTGCGCAAACTTCGGGATGCTTCTTTTATGCATAGGTGCCTACTCAAACAGCTAAGCACTTCGGAAATTCTTCCGCTTCGCTCCATAATTTCCTCGTAGTTGTTTGAGTTTCGCTGGATTCCTTTTTATTTAGGTGCTCAAAAGTCAATAAAAAGGGGAGGGAAACAGTTAACAGGATTTAAAATAAAGGTATAATAATATTTTATATAAAAGGAGTTTAAGGTATGGGTTTATTATCATTATTGTTCAGCAATCCTGCTGTA
Organism: uncultured Planctomycetales bacterium; assembly: GCA_964588175.1. Lineage (GTDB taxonomy): Bacteria > Omnitrophota > Gorgyraeia > Gygaellales > Profunditerraquicolaceae > JBAZTA01. Next base: position 3,299 of record CAZPNW010000122.1, on the reverse strand, counting down.
TTTCTTATTTTGGCCGTGTTGTTGCTCTATTCGATTATCGCGCATGAAGTCGCGCATGGAGCTGTAGCATATCTTTTTGGCGATGATACTGCCAAGCGATACGGCAGATTAACGTTGAATCCGATATCACATATTGATCCTATGGGAGCTTTGATGCTTTTTTTAGTAGGTTTTGGCTGGGCAAAGCCGGTGCCGGTAGATTATTATCGTTTAAAAAACTCCCGTTTTGCCCTTTTTAGCGTGTCTTTGGCAGGGTGCGCGGCAAATATACTCATTGCGGTTATAGCGCTCATATTATTACAGCTCGAAGGATTTCGTAACAGCCTGATTTTCTCGACATTACTGCCGGTTGTGGTCAGGATCAATATTATCCTGGGAGCTTTTAATTTGATACCTATCCCTCCGCTTGACGGCTCTAAGATCCTGATGAGTTTTCTGCCACAGCAAGCTCAAGAGCAGCTTTCTAAAATTGAGCCTTACGGTTTTTTTATATTAATCTTTTTGCTTTTTACCCATCTTTTGGATCCGGTCATTGTGTTCATGCAAAACCTTATTTACGGTTTAATCGCCTTCATTTTCAGTTTCTTTAAATAAGTTGATTAAGAATGTTGAGAAGCCTGTTTTTTACGGTAATAAAAGCTAAACCATGCAAAATACTTTAGTGTCGATAAAAGCAAATACGGATATGCCTTTAGAAAAGAATGATATTTCAATCCTTATCGGAGGGAAAGCAGGCTTTGGTATCGATAAGGCCGGTTCTCTTATCGCCCGGCTGCTCAATCAGCTGGGATATTATATTTATGTGTACCGCGATTATCCTTCACTGATACGGGGCGGCCATACCTATTCGCTTGTCAGGGCTTCAGGAAGCAAAATTTACTGTCATAGTGAGCGAATAGATTTTCTCTTGGCGCTTAACCAGGAGACGGTTGACCTTCATAAAGCCAGATTGAAAGATGACGGAAATATTATATATGACGCTTCTGCCGCGCGGTCAGGCGGCCAGGGTCTCAGCGTTGCTGAGATATTAAAGGAAGAGAATGCCGCGGAAGTTATGCGTAATTCATGCGTCATTGGTGGGTTTTGTAAAGCTGCCGGGATCTCCTGGAATATCCTTGAAGAAGTTTTTAAGAAAAATATTGATAAAGAACTCGACACTAATCTGAAAGTGGCCCAGCGTGGTTTTCGCGCGCTGGAAGCGCGTGCGGTAATACCGAAGTTGTCTTCCCGGAAAATCCCGATCATTACCGGTAATGAAGCGGTCGGCCTCGGGCTTATGAAGGGGGGACTGCGTAATTTCCTCGCGTATCCTATGACCCCGACATCGGGGGTCTTGCATTTTCTAGCTTCTCTGGCGCAGGATACAGGGATCAAGGTGATCCATCCTGAAAGTGAAATAGGAGTTATTCTTATGGCGCTCGGTTTCGCGTATGCCGGTGAAAAGACCGCTGTGGCTACCTCCGGAGGAGGCTTTTGTTTGATGACCGAAGGTTTAAGCCTTGCGGGGATGGCTGAATTGCCGGTGGTCATTATTGTCGGGCAGAGGCCGGGCCCGAGCACAGGGTTGCCGACATATACCTCTCAAACAGAACTTAACTTTGTGTTGTACGCAGGGCAGGGAGAATTTCCCCGATTTGTAGTCGCTCCGGCAGATACAGAAGAAGCATATTACTGGTCAGCGCTTTCTTTACAGCTGGCGTGGAAGTATCAGGTCCCGGCAATTGTTTTGGTTGATAAGACTTTGGCAGAAGGCGCGTTTAGCTTTGATATGCAAGCGGTCCCGGAAATCCTTAAAGAGCTGTTGCCGCTCAGGGATAAGGCCCTTCCTTATAAAAGATATTTAAATTCCGAGACCGGCGTTTCTCCGTTAGCTTTTGCCCCGGAGAAAGAAACGGTTATTAAAGTTAATAGTTATGAACATGATGAATCCGGGATCACTACGGAGGATCCTGCGATAAGTTCTTTGATGCAGGCAAAAAGGCTGCGCAAAGAAACTCACCTGGCAGAGGAATTGAAGCTGTATGAAACGGTGAAAGTATATGGAGACCCAAAAGCCTCACGGGTCCTTTTGTGCTGGGGCTCGAATAAAGGTGTCTGTTGTGAAGTAGCTCAATCGTTAGGTTTAAAGGTAGTGCAGATAGTGGTTATGTCTCCCTTTCCCTTAAACCAAGTCAAGAAATGCCTGCGGGGAGCCAAGGAAGTGATTTGTGTTGAAAATAACGCGACAGGCCAGCTCGCCGGCCTTATGTCGCGTTATGGGGTTTCGATAAAGAAAATGATCTTGAGGTCTGACGGCAGGCCGTTTTCCGTTGATGAACTGGAAGCTCGCGTGCGAAAGGAATTGCTATGAGCGATATTAATTTAAACACACAGGCAGTCAATACCTGGTGCCCGGGGTGCGGGAATTTCGCTATTCTTTCCGCGATAAAAATGGTTTTGAAATCATTAGTCGATGAGGGGCTTCCTTTAGAGAATATCGTTATAGTTTCCGGGATCGGCTGCCATGCCAAGATCGCCGATTATATTAATGTAAATAGCTTTTATTCTCTTCATGGGCGCGTGACGCCTCCCGCGGAAGCTATTAAGATCGCCCGCCCGGGAATGAAGGTCATCGGTTTTGCCGGAGACGGAGACGCCTATGGCGAAGGCATGGAGCATTTGATCTTTGCCGCCAAAAGGAACATAGATATAACCATGATAATCCATAATAACCGTGTGTATGGCTTGACCACCGGCCAATACACGCCTACCTCGCCTTTAGGGTATAAAGGCCGTTCGACGCCACTTGGCACACGGGAACATCCGTTAAATCCTCTGGAGGTGATGCTTGCCGCCGGCGCGACGTTTCTTGCGCGGGGGACATCCCATGGACTGGATTTACTCAAAAAGATCTTTAAAGAAGCTATTCTCCATAAGGGGTTTTCCCTGGTTGATGTGCTGCAAGTCTGCGTCACTTATTATAATATGTATGAATATTACGATAAACGGGTGTATGAATTGGCTGGTCATGATCCGTTCGACCGAAGCCTCGCGGAGGCTAAGATCAGGGAATGGGACTATGACCGTGACGCGCGAATTGCTCTGGGGGTCTTTTATAAAAAAGAAGCTCCTTGTTTTGAGGATAATTTTTTGAGATCTCCGGGCTCACAGAAACAGGTTGATGAGAAAATAAACGATTTTCTCGCTCAAGCGGTATAAAGGGGAGAATAAAGATTGTATTTGACAAATTCAGATATTATGGTATACTTAATAATCGTGATGAAGATTAGTAATGCTTAAACCGTAAAGGAAGACAACTA
>CAZPNW010000121.1:0-4675 GCA_964588175.1 uncultured Planctomycetales bacterium | reverse complement strand
GACCGGGTCTTAACAGATAGGACTTAATTTCAGCCAAGACCCGGTCTTATCAATAACTATAAAATACAGTTCAAGACCGGGTCTTGAAGTTACTGTAGCTATTGACAGATGCTGGTTTGTAGGTTATTATTTATTACTATTGCGGGGGTGGCGGAATGGCAGACGCGCTGGTCTCAGAAGCCAGTGGGGGCAACCCTATGAGAGTTCAAGTCTCTCCCTCCGCACTAAATTTCCCATTGCTTTTTAATGGAAAATCCCCTCTATTCTATCATCACCAAATAAAAATACTCGGCAGTGCGGTAAGCCAAGCCTCTGGCCTATTGCGCTTAAAAGAAATCCACGAGAGAAGATTTTGCAAGAAATTATTTGCCTCACCACGGAGTAATTCCGTTCTTTATTCGTACCTCAACGCTTCAATAGGATTAAGCCGTGAAGCCTGCTGAGCGGGCCAAAGCCCGAATACCACACCCACGAGTAAAGAAAAAACAGTGGCAAGCATTACCGAAGACAGCGAAACTCTCGCGGACCACCCCGCGATAAGAGTTATCAACACGGACACTCCGCTGCCTAACATCACGCCGACCAACCCCCCGATGAACGACATTAATACCGCTTCAATGAGGAATTGGACCAGGATATCTTTATTATTTGCCCCGATAGCTTTACGCAGGCCGATCTCCCGCGTGCGTTCGGTCACCGATACAAGCATAATATTCATAATGCCTATCCCGCCGACAAAAAGCGAGATCGCCGCGATTGCCCCTAACAATAAAGACATAGTTTGAGTGGTAGAAGTAAGTGTTTTTTTGATGTCGGACATATTAAAAATAGAAAATGAATCTTTCTGGTCATCCGTAATGAGGCGGTGCTGCTTTATAATAAGATTACTTATCGCATCCTGCGCGGTATCAGTCAGGTCAGCGTTTTTTACCTCCACATAAATTGAATCGACATACTGCTTCCCCATAAGCCTATACATAGCGGTAGTTATCGGGGCCAGCACCATATCATCCTGATCTTGAGGGCCGGTTGTTCCCTTAACAGGTAAAATTCCGATCACCCTAAAGTTGATCTGATTGATCTTAATGGTTTTTCCGATAGGATTTGTGTTCCCAAAGATTTCTTTTAATACCGTGTTGCCAACTAAAGCTACTTTTTCCCTCATTTTGACTTCTTCTTCAGTAAAAAATCTGCCGACAGTAGGAACAGACGAACGTAACTGCGCATAAGATACTGCCACACCCTGAACCTGACTATTCCAGTTTTTATTTCCATATACTACCTGCGCCCTGCTTGTGACCGCGGGGCTTGCGCTCTTCACGTAATTTTTTAATTTCTCGATAGCCGTTACATCATCCAAAGTAAAACGCGTCGTTGTCCCCGCCTCCAAAGATATCCCCCCTGCCCTGGAAGCCCCCGGCCTCACCACAAGAAGATTTGACCCCAGCGACGCCAACTGCTTCTCAATCGACTCTTTTGCTCCTTGGCCGATGGCAAGCATAGCGATAACCGCGGCAACGCCGATAAGTATCCCCAGGATCGACAAGAATGCGCGCATCTTGTGCGAAAGCATAGCAGCTACCGCCTGCTTAAGATAATCGAAGAATTCCATGCCCCCTTTCAACGCATTGCCGGATTTAGATAAAATATCTTTGACCAAATTCCCGGATCCAGGCAAAATAACTTCCGGCTGTGCCGTCTCGCCGGAAACAGCCTTATCAGAGATGATCTGGCCGTCGCGCATAGTAATGATTCGCTTGGCATGCGCGGCAATATCATTTTCATGAGTAACTATTACAATGGTTTTACCCTTTTTGTTAAGCTCCTTTAATATTGCAATGATCTCTTCTTTGCTCTTAGTATCAAGATTCCCTGTAGGCTCATCCGCAAAGATAACCGGCGGTTCGTTAACTAACGACCGGGCAATAGCGACTCTCTGCTGCTGGCCTCCGGAAAGCTGGTTTGGCTTATGGAACATCCTGTCTTTTAAGCCGACATCCGTAATTTCTTTTTCTGCCCTTTGCTTTAAATGCCTTTTCCCGGCGTAAATCAAAGGAAGCTCGGCATTCTCCAAAGCGGACATCCGCGGAAGTAGATGAAACTGCTGAAAAACAAACCCAACGAGATAATTCCTGACAAAAGCTAATTCCTTATCGGAAAGCTTCGTCACGTCCTCTCCCCCTAAAGAATATTCTCCGGAATCAGGCCGGTCCAATAAACCCAACACATGCATCAGGGTGGACTTCCCTGAACCCGAAGCGCCCATAATAGCGACAAACTCACCGCTGGCAATCTTGAGAGATACACCCCGCAAGGCATCCACCTTAACATCGCCCAGCTGATAGGTTTTATATAAGTTTTTTGTCTCTATCATATTTATCCCGGAGGAGGCCCGCCCTGGTTTTTCTTCTGCGTCGGAAACTTAGGCATAAACGGATTACTGCCCGCATTGCCGCTATCAGGAGCAACATATTGGCTTGTCAGGACAACAATTGTATCCGCGGCAGTAATCCCGGAAAGTATTTCGCAATTATCGCCTTCAGTGATCCCTATTCTAACAACTCGTTTAACAGGCTTACTACTGCCTTCCTGCTTTACCAAAACATAATCTTCACCCTTATCTTGCTGCACCGCTTCAACCGGAAGGATCAAGGCATTTTCTTTACTTTCGACTATGAAATCGACAGATGCGCTCATTCCTGACCGGAAAAACTCCGGCGCATTCTCCGGCACAAGATCGACTTTATATATAATCACATTATTGACCGTTTGTGATTCATAATATACATGCTCCACTTTTGCGCCTATTTTATTATTCGGATACGCGTCAAGCGCAAGGGTCGCGTTTTGATCAAGCTTAATCTTGCCTATATCGGTTTCGTCCACCTGCGCCCGGATAATGAGCTGATCGGACAGCACTATGACCGCATCAGAGGCAGCAACGGTTTGCCCGGGCTGGGTAGTAGCAACAATAACCTCACCGTTGATCGGGGCCTTTAAGGGTATCGGCTTATAGATCTTTTGCCAGTATTTTAATTTCTCCTCGCCTTGCTCGCTTGCGGCATCAAGAAGCGCGGCCCTTTCAGTTGAACTCATCCAAGCCAAGACCTGCCCGATCTTTACACTTTCCCCCTCTTTAACCAAAACCTCCTCCACCCGCCCACTCACCGGAGGTTTCACTTCCAATCGGTTTTTGGGATAAACTGTCCCGGTAGATGAAATAGTCACCTGCAGGGAACCCACCGCAGGTTTAATTTCACTGCCTGTCTCCGCCGGCTCTTGCCCCTTTCTCGCCTTCATAAAAATCAATGTACAAGCCGCCAAACATACTAAAATTATAATAAATGAAGCGCTCCTCTTCTTAATCATATTCTAACGTCTCTCCTTTCGCCTGGACCCAAACGGCTTCAGCAACCAGCATATTTGCCTGGGCATTTAGAAAAGATTTTTTCGCTGTTACAAGGTTATCTTCTATGATCGTCCAGTTATCAAAAGTAATGAATCCGGTTGAATACTGGGCTTCTGCTATTTCAGAACGCTTAACAGCGGCATCCAGGGATTTACGCCCAACGCCCACTGTTTCAACGGCATCCTGTAATTCAGCCCAAGTTTGCGCAAGACTGACTACCGCAGCGTCTTTTGTACTTCTCTCATCTGCTTCTGCCTGCCGGTAAAGTGCCTTTGCCTGAGAAACCTGCGCGGTCCTTAAACCACCTTCAAATATGGGCATGGTTACGCTTAAACCGGCGGTCAAGCCTTTATCTCGCGGCGGCCAAATCGAGCCGGATTTATCCGCTCCCACACTGCCAGAGAGCTGCGGAGAGAAATTAGCATAAGCCGATTTAATATTAAACGAAGCCGCATTTTTCTTCGCCACAGCCTGTAACAAAGAAGGATTATTTTTAACTATCGCGTCAAAATCGGGTTTCTCTTTAACCGTATCACTAACGGCAAAGTCTCCTTTGACAGACATCGGATAAAATCCCTCTCTCCCCATTTCTTTATTTAATTGCCTCTGTACTACTTCAACATTCCTTTTTGCCTGCGAAAGCTCAAAATTTGCCTGAGCAACATTTGATTCCGCGGTCAATAATGCCCCTTCATGCTCTAATCCTGAATGATGCCGCAAGGTTATCAAATCCAAGTTATCTTTCCTGATCTTCAGGATTTCTTCGGCTACCTTCACCAATTCCTGCGCTTTTAATAAATTAATGAATGCGGCACGTAAATTTAATCTTACCTCCGATGAAGTAAAACGGTAACTCTGTTGCGCCGCTTTTATGTCTTCCGACGCCGATTTAACATTATATAAAGTCTTAAAGCCATCGAATAGAAGCTGAGTTGCGCTTACACCATAAGAATAAGAATCCGTGGTTGTGCTTATTTTGGCGCCTGTGACCGCGCTGGTAGCAGCGGTTTTCGATGTGGAAGCGGATAAACTACTGTCTATTTGGGGAAAAAGCGCGCTTGCGGTGATTGATTTACCCGCCCGCGACTTTTGTATCCCCTCTTGAGAAGAAATAAGGTCAGGGTTGTTTTTCGCCGCTTCCTTAATACAATCCTGCCAAGAAAGTACTTCCCCGGCAATCCCCGGCCTGCAAGAAATAAACGCGAAGGCCAAAATTATAGAAAAGGTCTTAAGGTATTTAAACACGTCATTAATCTCCAAAGCGTT
>CAZPNW010000120.1:0-23414 GCA_964588175.1 uncultured Planctomycetales bacterium | reverse complement strand
CAAAGGATATTGTATGGTGAGCAAAGAGACCCTGCCAGCGGAGAGATAGTTAAAACATATTGGTTAGGCGGCATGCTTTACTTTGACAAAGAAGGCCGGATCGATAATGCCTACAATCAAGGCCAGCATTTTATGCAGGTTTTGCCTAAGAATTTTAGATTCAATTCTCCTGCCCGGTCGGTGGACGCAAGCGTAGTTCCCTTGGAAGCGACAGGTTATGTAAAGTCTGTCGAAGAGGCGATAAAGAACCAGGAGAAGTTAAAGAAGCTGCCTGTTCCAGGAGATGTGCAACCTAAAGTCATTGCTAATGCGGCAACAGAATCGCGAACGGTTACCTTGCCGAATTCCTATCCTTTAATAATGGAAGTGGGTGATAGCGCAAAGAAGTATAACCTGGTTTATGTGAACTATGAGTATAACTATCCGGTTAATGTAGTAACAAGATTATCCAGCGGTAATAAAGAGTTGATCTCTACAGCCTACAATAATGTTTTACAGGACCTGGGGACGACTAAAGGCGTTGGCCTTGGGCAGTCTATCGAGGGGGAGAAATCAATACTTACCATAGGCCAGACTGGATTCTTGAATGTTGCCCAGGAGAGCCTCAGAGTAGCGGTGAAATACGATCTTTTTAATGCCAACAGGTCACAAAACAGCGAAGCCTCAAAAGGCAGGGCTCATTACCAGAATTTCCCTCCGACAGACGCCAGGTCAGTTTCTTCTGAAGCCCCGCATGTGGATACAGAGTGGAAAGCAAGGGGCGCGGTGTCAGAACATGCGCAAAATATACTTTTCCTTAATTCAATCAGTGACAAAACATCAAAGATGTTACAGCTTGCTGTCGGGATCCAATATGACCAGAAGACCGGCAAGATCACCGGGACTTTTGTTGAGCCGTTATATATGGCTGAGGGCGCAAAAGGGACTATTCAGATCGGCAGAAAAGGCGATATAGACCCCGTTATAGCTAATAATTTCTATCATTCTCTCAGCGGAGCGGCGGAGCTCAAGATCAATATCGATAAAGAAAAAGGCTTCCAAATAAGCGGAATGCCTTTGGACGGCCAGAAAGAAGTAAAAATCGTGCAGGGCGCGATGGAGCCTTCTAATCTCTTACCGGAATTTAAATTGGTCTGGTCTACGATAACGTTTGACAAAGCCGGGAAGGAAACCGCCAAGACATTGACAGTCCTGCATAATGATCTCGGCCTGGCTTTGGGTAATACACAAGGGCCGGTTATTGGTTTGAAATTTGTTGCTACCGGTGCAAGTTACTTCCTTGTCCCCGGCACCAGGCAGCTTAAGAGCGAGAAGCAGTTCGCGGAATCCTTCGGCGGCGGCCTCACAGATAAGAGCGTTAATAATTTGTTGAATAATTTAAAGAACGCGAAAAACCATGCTGATATGCAAACGGCTTTTCTTGATTTTACTAAAAACCTCAAAACGGAACTTCATGCTAAGACAGCCCAACTGCATGGGAAATCCATAAGTGAACTTTTGAATCCCACTACCTCCCCGCTTAATAAAGATCAGATCAAGCAAATGGAAACATTGGTGAATACTTTAGCGATCAAGACGCTCGCGCTGCAAAACTCCAATTATTCAAGGCAGCAATTGGATAATTTGCTCGCGAGCATGAATAATTTAAAGCTTAATGACTTTCTTGATAAAACGGCAGCTCATCTGCAAAAAGTGATGCCGGATATCTATAACGATAAAGTAGCCGGTATAGAAAAAGGTTTATGGTTACTGCGGATAATGACCAATGGAGACCCCAATGTATCCAGTATCAGCACTCCCAGTTTGAGCGCAAATTTGAACTGTGCGGCGCTCGCCATTCTAACGGACGCATATTTTGATCCCGGTACTTTTAAAGGGATCGCTGCATTCGGCCCGGCAGGTGTTGCGGTGCATGCCGCCAATTACATTAATCCTGAGCTCTACGCGAAAGGCCATAGAGGGTTATTATTTGCCGACCTGGCCCAGAAAACTGATGATGGTTTGAACGTCAAGCAAGAGGGTTATTATAAAGGGTTAGGGTATGATATTTTATTGATGAATTCCAGGAATGAAATACAGAGGATCGTCCCGCAGGGCCAGGGAAAATATACCGTAAGCACTGACGGCGGTTCCCCTCGGGAGGAAAGTTTTGAAGTTGTCAGCGGTAATTATTCCGGGTTTACTCCCTGGCAGGTTTTCAGCCATAACCTTCTGTATGAGTCTTCTATGGGAGCTACCCCTGAACAAATGACGAGCCAGCGCGCATTCTTGACCTCTTTAACAGAGGGTAATCCTTTAACGGCGAAATTCCATGCTTTAATATCCAATCCCGACATTATCGTTTCCGGTGTTGAAAAGGCCGGCTCGGTCGTGCAGTATTCTTTCTACAACAAAAAATCTAACGCTGATGTAAAAACCATGTCTCCGTCTCCCTTAGGGCCTGTTTATTATAAGGATAATAAAGGTGTGCATTCCATGGTTTCCTGGGGGTATAACCTGACTTTTAATCCTTCTAAACCAAGCGGTAGTAATATCGATTTCCAAATTAATTCACCTGCTCAGACTTTTGCGGGCCTTTATTCACGCCTGAACGGAAATCCGGAGCTTATATCAAAATTGTCTTTTGAAAAGGGAGTGGCTCAGTATGACGGGAAACCTGTTTCATTCGGTGATGACGGAAAGATCAAGATCGGCAATGAAGGGATCTTAGATGAGAAGACGGGGCAAATAATTCCTGTTAAAAGTGGGTGGGATAGTTTTAAGACGGGCGCCCAAGGTGGTGCAATGCAATTGGCGGCTTCGGTGGGGTCGGTTCATGGTTGGGATCCGCAGGATGTTGAGGATACCGCGGCGCAGGGCCGCCAAATGATTCGTGACGCGGCACAAGATGGGTATTATAGCGCTCATATAGGTGGGATTCTTGCCAGCGGTGGAATATTTGCAATACCGTTATTAGCTATGGCAGGTTACGCGGTAGGCACATCAGCCACAGGGATCGCGGTGTATACTACGATTCAGTCGGGCGCAGTGAAAGGGTTAACGGCTCTGGGGAATGCTGCCAGGTATCTGAAGTTCGATATGATACCCAATGGTATTAATTATTTCGCTGGCAGGCAGATTATTCAAGGGACGGCAAATTTAGCAGGTCGAGAGCTGCTTCAGGCAACAGTTTTAAGAGGCGCAACAAGCCTTGCCGGATATATGCTTTTAGCGCAGGGAGGCAATACCCTTTATAACTTATCACAAGGGAATGATTATTTCCAAAACTGGCAGACCCCTGCAGGAGTTGTTGCTGCGGCATACCTGCTTCCTACGAGCTGGTTAGGCCTGAAGGTTTCTGCGGGATTGACCTTAGCAAGTACCGGTTATGCAGGATATGAGTTAGGGAAATATCACGGAGATCAATTCGCCCAAAGCGCCTATAGTCCTGAAGGCGGGGTGGGGACGATACTGCATAACATAGCCTCTACTCCCGGGCGTCAGGTTCTCAAAGGAATAAGTAATGCTTTGCCGCTGTTCTTGATCGGCAAGACTTTGGATTGGGATAAGACTATCAACACGTTAGATTCAAAAGAATTAAGGAGCAGCTTTGATTATTTAAATAATCAAGGCGGCATTGGGATAGCAGGTGCTTATGCTTTTGGCCGCGCTAAATTTGCTTTAGGGTCTCTTGCTTTCGGTATAAGAAGCGTATTGTCTATGCAGGATACTGTTAGAGATCTTGCCCGTATCATTGTTGATATCTCTTCCGGAAGCGGAGATTTTTATAACGCCCGCGGCGTCGAATGGGCGTATCTTATCGGAGGCGTGCAAGGCGCCAGTGAAGGAGCTCGGGCGTTGGGAAAAGATTTACAGGCGATCGCAGGTTTGAGGTTTATGCGAGGTAATGGGTATCAAACAGAATTGACCGGTATGGGCAAACTTCTCAATGGGTTAGGTACTGCCTATACGAATGCCCCCGTATTTATCTATGGTTCAGCAGGTTTAGGTTTAGCGATCCCCTTATTAAAGGGCTTGGGCGGCGGTTATGATTTCTCCGCCTTGCAAAGGTCAGCCACGCAATTGGCGTATCGTTTAGATGACGTGGTTACTTCAGGTATCGGCCTAAGCTGGATAACCAAAGGCTTGGGCGCCGGATATGGATTATTCTCAGAATCCAAGTACGTCAAAGGGGCTAATAATTTTATGGCTGCTGATAGTTTTGGCGGCGCGTTTACTAAAGCATCGGCTTTAACCATCGCAGGCCCGGTAGCATATGTAGCAGGCAGAACATTGATGAAAGATACCTGGTACGGCAATGTTATTTCTGATACAGGGTTGATCGTAACCGGTGTAGGGTTGCATTATTTACTGCGCGCGGCGAGAAATACTCCTACGATGAAGGGGTTTTTGGAAAAAGTAGAGAAGGCTAAAGAAGGGGATGCTAACGCGCTTACAACCGGCGGAAAATGGAAAAGTTTTGGCTGGGATTGGGCAAGTGGAGCGACCACAATAGCGGCAAACGGTATGATCATGTATGGCTCTCAGAAGTTAATTCTTGACCCGGCGGTCAATGGGACGATCGCTTTGATGCGGGGAGAGAAATATACGCTTGGGCAATTTACCAAAGACAGCGCTCCGCATCTTTTTGAAAGCTATACCTATAATATCTCCGATCAGAAGATACAGTATGTTTCTGAAAATAAGGATTTGATCTATTTGCTCACCTTAGGCCTCGGCTTTAGCGCGGTAAGATCAGTTGTCGGGACAGCCAGGTCGACATATAAGAGCCTCGCCTTTAGCAATGATAAGGGGTTCTTCAGAAATCTTTGGGAAGGAGCCCGCGATGTAAATCGTCAAAGCCTTAATAGGGTTCAAACTGCCGCCGGGAGAAATAAATTATTTGACGCCGCTCCGCTTAAAGAGACATTCAGGTCATTGAAAGATCCTATGGGGGCTTTGCGCGTTGCCGCTCCTTTGGTTACTGGTACGAGCGCGTTGCTCGCTTCAAACTTCTTAGGAGATAATCATCAGGATTTGAAGGAAATATTAACATTTGTCGGCTATGCGACATTGGGCTCTGTTGCTTTAAAAGGATACAGTAAAGTGCTTAATGAATCCCTGTCGTATGGGCTTAAAGGCCCGGCGTTAATTGCTACGGGGTTAGTTTCTACGGGAGCAGGTTTATACCTGCAAAAGACTTACGGAGAAGATTCAACTTGGGCAAAATACTTGATCCCGGTCGGCTTGGGGCTGATGGGTGCCGGCGCGACCTTAAGCGCAACCTGGTATGGTTCGGGCGGCAGATTAGTAGGTGCTACTTCTGATGTGGCGCTCGCCAAGGCAGTCAGAAGGTCAGCTGCTGCTGAATCGCTTTTATGGGATTTCGGTATTCAGGGGACCGCCAAAACTTTATTTATGGTCATCGCTCCTTTACAGGGTATTACTGAGCTTAGCGGCTGGTTCACGCAAAATTATATTGTGCCGTCGGCGTATAATCCGCTCATGAGAGCGATCTTTGCGAATACGACAGGCGAATTCTGGAACGAACAGAGCGCGGTTAAATACCGCAATTCTGAATCGATCTGGCAGAGCTTTAAGATCGCTTTTAATGCAGGTTTATTCGGCGTTAACGAGAACACCGGTGAACTGAAAGTGAAATCAATGGGAGAGCAGTTCAAGGCAGGGTTAATGCCGATGCTGGTTAACCTCGATAAACAGAATATCGCGTTTTCCGTGGCGTTGGCGGTTTTATCTCCCGCTGCCGGTAAAGCATTAGGGAACATCGGTAAAGGCGATGCGGGCAGATGGTTCAGGGCTGCCGGCGAAGGTATTGAAGGCATAACTTCCCTGGGATTAGATGTGTTTACAAAAACTTCTCAGAAAGCGGTTATGAGCCGTGGTGTGTCAGGGCTTCTAAATTTTGTGGTGCAGGGGGCGATCGTGGAAGAAGGTGTTGTGGAGCAGATCATTCAGTTGGGGATCTCTCCTGTGTTGGGCGTGGCAGGGAGCGCTTTGTCAGGTATTTCTCCTTCATTTGCCGCTTCAGTGATGCCGTTTGTAAGTGAAGTCATCCAGGAATTAGGGTCTCCCAATGGTGTCGGGCATCGCTCTTCAGTAAAAGATTTCTGGCAGACAGCCTTAGGCGCCCGAGGCGAAGTAACCATTAAAGGCGTTGAAGTTCCTGAAGCCGCGAAAGGTTATTCAACGGATCATTTTAAAGGCGCGCAATTGAACTATCAGGACCTGATCAATCCAGCCAATCGTCAGAATGTCGTAGCGCTTATGTCGGGTACGCCGAATGTAACCGGCCCGGTCGGGTTATCCGGCCTTCCCACCGGAACTAAGATCACTGTTGTGCAGACATCTACCGGCAGGGAGCGGGAATTTACCGTCGATAATGAATATGAAGAGCATTTCTTGATGCAGTCTGAGCGCGTGAATATGTTCAATGAGGTTTTAGACGGGACCATGGGCCTCGGTGAGTTAGGTATGGTTGCTCAAGGAGGGCATACAGGAATTGCCGGAAGAAATAGCGAGGCGGCATTATTAACTGCGGTAGATTTGTTCAGGTATCAGGGGGCAAGTGACCCTGCTGTTTTACAAGGTCTTGCATATTCTTTGTTCTCATCCCGTTCTTATGGGCAGTTTATATTTAAAGGGCAATCTCCTGCGTCACAACCTTATACGGTGCATAGGACTAAATTATTCTCTGCAGCCGGTGAAGCCTTAGCTTTTGACCAAGGCTTTGCATCATCTTTGGGGCAAGCCTGGCAATCGGTAGGAAATAATAGTTTACCAATCCCCGTTACTTTTAAGTCTCCTGTTGGAAATGTGATCGGCGGTAACCTTATTTGTTCAGCTACCGGCGCAGGCAATAGCAATGATGTTTTACATTTTGTCAATCATCCTACAACCCAGCGGCAGGAAGTTGGTTGGCATGGTCCGCAAGGTAAAGGATTACAGGTGATCGCGATAAAAGGATTAGTAGCCGGCGGGTTTGCTGCTGGTTACGCCTTGGGAAATCAGATCATAGTGGATATGGATGAATGGATGAAAAATCCATCGTTGTCTAGAGATACCATGAATCCCGTTGTAAAACATGAGGTGGAAGAATTAGCTAGGGTTAACCGCGCCGGAAGAAGATTAGAAGGAAAAACCGGCAAAGAAATGTCGCCGCTTGATGCTTTCGGCAGGGTTAACCAATTAGCCGCTTCTTCGCAGCAGGGCCGGAATCAGGCAGGCAGATTATTTGACCTTGCTCATCAGAATGCACCGGAGATCAACGAAGTAACACCGGCAGAAACAATAAGCATAAATGACCGCATCTATGATCTAAAGACTCTGCAGAAAACTTATGCTACCAGTCCTTCCGGGCAAGGCGCAAAAGAAGCTTCAGTTGAGCATATGTCCGCTGTATCTTCTTTGTCAGGATTACCGGCGCATGATTTAGAGTATGTGACTCGCGGCGGTGAAAGCCTGGTCTATCGGCAATTATCAACCGGTAAAATCATGAAACTTACAGCGGCAGATATTGAAGCATATAAAGAAGCTACCCTGCAATGGAAAGAATTAATGTCTGTTGCTAAAGGCTTTGTTCCGGATACTTCGATCGACGGTGTTTTCTTAGTCCAGGAACCATTTGTCACGGAAGTCGCTGAGATGAACCGCGCTTTAAAGCAAAGAGGGGTGATCCAGGCAAATGAGCGTATAAGCGCAAAAGACAATAAGGTGTATGGCAGCCCATTTACACAGAGAGATACGGAATTATTAATGCAGATCATGGACGAGAATCCATTGACCGCTAAAGATATTCCTTCAAACTTAACGAAATTATCTGAAACGGCTGCTTACGGCGCATATAAAGCCGGAGATAAATTTGTGCCTGACATTTTAGGTAAAAATATCGGATTGGTTTTGAGGGATGAGAAGGTTTACGCAGTAGCGTTTGATTTTACCCGGGATTCGGGGGGTTCAATATCAGAGATCCGGCAGTGGGCTCCTTATTTGGCTAAAGCTAACCCGCAGGGAGTTGCTTTATCAGAATTTTCGCCGGTTGTGCAAGATTATATTCGGGAAAGAGCGCCGTCAAATCAGGTTGTCATCGGTATTGGCGGTGCTGCCTCTCCTGTTTTTATTGCCGGGGCAAACGGCGCGGTCGGTAGTGATGCGACCGGTATGGATACCTCAGTCAAGACCGGTACAGTAGATCAGGACCCTGCCGCGATACAAAATTCTCTGCGTAATATGCCGGAAATGATGGCATCTTCCGCGAGCCTTGATTCTTTGATCAGTGAGATTGAACATCCTCTCTCGGCAAATATCAATTCCTGGGAAGAGGCGATCGCCCAGCAACGATATAAAATGCTGACCTCATATGCCCAATTCATGAGGACGCAGGATAATTCCGAATACCTTGATTTCCATAATAATTTCTTGTTGAAAAATCTTTATGAAAAGCAGTTGTCTTATACAAAAGGCCTGGCAGCGTATGGCCTGAAATTCAATTCTTTCTGGGGTAATTTACGGGCTGTCGCGGCGGCTGATGAAGATGATAAGGAAAGGCTTTTCGGAGATTACGCGGTTGACGCGCAGCGTAAATTGGATGAACTAAGGGCTAAGAAAAAAGAGATCACGGATATGGAGGCCCTTGAATACGGAATGAAACATCTTCAGGAATTAGCCAAGTCCAAGGGTGAGGCTTTGACCGATGAGGAATTGCAGGATATGGCCCGTAAGCTCAGTAAAGGTAAAATGGAGAAGGTTAAGAAAGCCCATGAAAAGGCCTTGGAGCAGAATATTCAAGAGCTTGAGAAATCTTTGAATAAAGGTAAAATGAATGTCCGGGAATTCTTTGAGAAAAAATATTATCAAGAAAAAAGCGCCCTGCAGGCATTTACCGGAGCTGTTCTTGAGCGCGGCCTAACTGAACAGGATTTTGGCGTTTCTTCTTTCAGGGATTTAAGGCTGGAGCGTATGTATCAAGGGCATCAGGCCCAGGTGTTCATCGGCAAGACGTCGGTGATCAAAATCTTCACAAATGATCATCCCTGGATCCAGGAGCGCCATGAAGGGCTGCCCGCGAATTTAGCTTCAGCGCGCTTGATTGGCACTTCCGGCGTAGTTATGCAGGAGCGCCAGGCTACTGTGGAGGAGCGCGTTCAGGAACTTTTACGTAAGGGTCAGGCCGAAGAAGCTCAAAAGTTAATCGTTCAAGCCCAGGATTTTATCAGGCAGGTCCATAGCGAGGGTTTTGTATGGGATGCGGATAATACTTCCATATTGAAGCAGCTTGGATGGAGCGAGGGAAAGATCGGTGTTTTAGACGCTACCCATATTGTGAAAATAGATGTTGATGCGGATATCCGGTCTGAGCAAGAGCAGTGGTGGGACCTGCAGGTCTTGAAAGACGCCGCTCCGGCTTTAAAGTCTTCGGCCTCCTCAGAAAGTATTATTATGCACTTCACCGGTGATCAAAAGACCATCGACCTGGTGGAAGATACGCTTAAATCGGCAAAGGAAGTATTAGCCGCTCAGAAGCAGGAGTTGGAAGATCTCAGGGTTTCACAGGGGCAAAAGGTTGACCCGGAAACTATCGCTGAGATCTCCAAGGTCGACCAGGAAATCGCGCGTTTCGACAGTTTGTCTAAGTCCGCGCTTCTTGAGAAATTAGAGGCTTTGACAAAATTGGATTCAGGTATCCAGGCGTCTTTCGCGCAAGGCAATGCCCCCGCGGTCGATTTGCCCGCTTCTTTTATAAAGAAAATGAACCTTACTTCAGGGGTATTGATCGACGCTGCTTCTGATGATAGCGCCGGTGTCAGCGTCGTTAAAGAGCTCGGGGTCATAAGAATTATCCTGCCGAGATCAGTATATAATGATCTCGGTAAACTTGGTTTTCAGCCTGCGTTAATAGAAGCGATAATCACCCTGGCTGCAAGGTCTCAATCCCGGGCAATGCCGCATATCTCCCGCGCGACCGAGTTTATCGAAGCTTTAAGGAATGTTATGATGCCGGCTGCGAGCGCTCCAGGAGCTTCGGAAGAAGCACAAGCTCAGAAGAGAATAGAATTTATTGAAAGTAAATTAGAAAACAATGAATTAAAGGCTTTGTTAAACTGGCTTAATCAAGTTAATCCGGTTGAAAGCGCCAATGACCAGGCAGTTCGAGCGGAAGTTTCCCGCGCAGCCGCTGAGCTTTTCGGTCTAAATAATAGTGAAACAGCGGATTTGTTCAAATCTTATACCCAATATACGCGTATTTTAACTAGCTATCAAAGGGGCTTTGATAGGCTTGCCAATGTGCAGGAAAGGCTTAAAGATGCCGGCTTAACTGAACCGGAAAGAAAGAGTTTAGCAAACCAGGAAAAACGCCTCGCTCAAGTGCTGCAAAACAGATGGTGGCGTATCGGTAATGACGATAAGAGCGATTTCCACAATATCGATTACCGCGCCCAGAAGATCGAAGGTATCTTTAAGGATTTACAGCATATACCTGAAGATCTCGAAGCGTTATTAAATGGCGATGGTGTTGAAGGCAGTGAAATTGAAGGCGTAAAGGAAAGTTTACTCGGTAATATAAAAAATAACTTTAGAAAATTATTTATCCAGAACATAGTAACGGTATTGGATATGGGAGCAGGCGCCGTTACTGCCGAACAGAAAGTGAAATTAGAAGCAATCCTGGCGTTAGCAAAAGGAATTAAGGCTCCCGCTTATGATGAATTCATGAAAGAATTAAAAACGCAGATGACCGCTCAAGGAATGGGTAAATTTGATGTTCCTTTAAATATACGCTTCTCATACCCAGAAGAGCTTGACCATGAAGGCTTCGCGGAAACCCGTCCCGGGACCTTTGAAGTCGTCGTTGATATCAGAAATATAACTATGGTTAACGGTAAGCCGGTATCTACGGCGGCATTAAACAAAATAGCTTTGCCTCATGAATTCTGCCACGTTATCCTTGCTAATATCGGAAAACTTGTCGGGATAGAGGCCTTGGCAATAGGCGACAGCCGTAATGAGAATTTTATTAACCGGATAGTCAAGAGAGAAGGCTTAGGCGAACTGCCTGTTTACGGCCGTGTCGCCTTCAGCGAGCCCAATATACCGCAAGCGCCCGAGGTTGTTACCCCGTCTGGGCGTTCTCCTCCGGGAGGAAGCGCTTTGGTTTCTTCATCCGGCCCTGCTTCATCCGGTCCGGGAGGAGCAGGCGCGGGTGCTGTAATATCAGAGCCTCCGGATTTAAATACAGAAGCGGGGACTACTTCTGATATCATTGCAGAGCCTGTTATTCCCGCTCCTGTTGCCGTTCCTGAAGTGGAAATTTCTCAGACGGTAATTCCGTTAAAAGATATGTCCAGGGAGGATTGGGGCAGGGACGATGTCATTCAGGAAGGCGATATTATTGTTGATGGGTATAGAGACCCCATGTCGCCGAGATACCTGAAAGTAGTGAAGATATCCCGTGGCGTCGACCCAGGAGAAGATATTGTGACATTTGTCGGCGTTAACGACGTGACCGGAGAGCCGACGAAGGGAGCGGCTGAGAATTCCAGGAAACAGGTTGAATTGACCGGGACTAATGTTTCTGTCATCAGATTAAGCGGTATGACCAAAGAGCAGGCAGCAGAAGAAGTTGTCCCCGCCCGGATCGACCGTATTATTAATAGGATCAATTTTATTTTAGATTCAGAAAATGTTTCTTTTTCTCCTGAGGACCGTTTGGAACAGGCAAAAGCCTACCTGTTAGTATTAGAAGAATATAAAGCTTATATGAGTGAAGTCCACGCTCAGGCGATTGATGCCATACGCCAAAAGATCATTCAAAAGATAGCTCTTGCTGTCCAGCCGCAGGCTGCCCCTGAAGTTGTGAATACCCCTGAAGACCAGGCAGTGGCCCAAATAGCCCAGGATTTGGTTAAAGTTAAGAATGGCGTCCAGGGAAATTTTGCTCCTGTAGCGGTGACTCCCGGAGAATTTGGGCAGGTTATTGGCTCAGCAGATGTCATCCGGGAAGACGGCAATATCGATATCCAGGAATTATCACGCATAGGTATTGTCCCTGAACATAAAGTGCAGTTGAACGGTTCTACTTATTATTTCTCCGAGGCGTGCGTATCTCCTAATGGCAGGCCGTATTTCGTGTTGTTCTTATCGCGCGTAAGCCCTGAGACCGGAAAGAACGAGTTATTCGTCAGGATGGTCTATAAGAGCAATTCACAGAATATCTGGAGGATCGCTTCTCACCATGGCATGAACGGCTGGATCGGTAAGGGGATGGGCGAAGATTCAACCGATGTCCCGCTTGAATTGCAGGCTGCTGTGGAAAGTATGTACCAGCATGGGCTTGCCAACGGCGGCTTGGCCAAGAAAGATGTCTTCTACAATGTCTTACAGGAAGGCGGATATGATGCGCCTTCACAATTCAAACATACGATCATTAGATTTAAGGAGAAAGGCGAAAAAGTCAATAATGGCCAGCCGATCGCGCGATTTACCAGCGCGAATGATCCGGCATCTTTAGAATTTGTCCCGGGCTATGAACCTGATTTTGCCAACGGCCTGCAGAGCATAGAAGAAGGGTCGAATGATATTTACGGCCAGATTAAGGCATACAGGATACTTTCTTCTAATAAAGAAGTCCAGTATTTATTCAATGTTGACGCGCAAGGCAGGGTGTGGATCGCTTCAATACAGAGCCTGCATACGCGGGTTACTCGTTTTGGCGTCAGGGCGGTAGGCGTGAATGTTCCGTCTGCTGTGTTAAAGCCGGCATTTGAGTACTGGCAACAGATCCCTAAGGGATTCTCCGGCAATCCTCATCCACGGTATGGCGAATATGGCGAGGCAGTAGCGTTTAATAACCAAATGCCGGTGATCAAGGCGTTCAGGGCGCAGGTTTTAACTGCTTCTTCTTCCATCATGAATGCCGGTGCTTTTCAGAAATTCCAGGCGTACCATGGCAACACAATGTCTCCTTCAGGCCTGCCGAATTCAGGTAATTCATCTTCACCCGCAGGCCAGGGCGGCCAAGATCGTGGCCAGAGCCGTCAAGTTCCATTACCTCTTATTCCTACTACGAGTCCTATAAGCGTGAATGGGTTACTGGGCAGCCTTGTCGGCGGCCTCTTAAGCCAGCAGGGCGCGTTGTCTGCCTCTTCAGGCTTAGTCAGGAGACAGTCATATATGACTGCGGTCGTTCCGGGAGCCCTTACATTCATAATGTCATCATTCGGAACCCAGTATTTTGGCGGCATCGGTAACAGAAGCTACGCGGCTGGAGTTGCGCAACTCCTCGCCGTGGCACTAGAAAGTGGAGCGCACATAGCAAGTATTGCAGATGTTCTTAGTATTGCAGCAGTAGTCAGTACAGCAGTTGTTGGTGCAGTAGTTCAAACGTCGTTAAGTGAAAGTTTGACTGGTTCTCGAGATGTAGCTTTTATCGAAACCAGGGGTTCGAGAAGTGCGTCCGAAAAAGGCGCGATAGTAGCAGGAAAGTTAGTCGAAGAAGGCAGTAAAGAAGTAAAGGCAACCGGGTTGATCAACAGTGTCGCTGGCTCAGTCAAGAATGCAGTACAAGCAGTAGGTAGTTTAGTAGGTAATAAAGGATCAGTAGTTGCAGGTGCAACAAAGCAGGTCCTGAGCTTCGTACGTAGAAGCTTCATGGATGGTGTAGAAAGAGCAGCCGATTTCTTGAAATATGGAGAAATTGGAGGTTCGAGAGGTACGTCCGGGGAAGATAGTGAAGATGCCCGGAATGAACGTTTAGCATCCCGCGGCAAAGCAAATAATGCCAAAAGAGAAGGTTCTAAAGGTGCGCCCAAAGCGGCGAACGTCTTATTTAGAGGTAGTAATAATTCTGATAAATCAAATGGCGCGCCAGAAAGAATCGGGTTACCGGGAATCACCGTTATTGGTAACCTCACCCCAGTAGCAGCAACCAGCCCTGTATCGAAGCAGTTACCTCTTCAGAATAATCGTGGCCCTCCGGCGCCTTACTCAAAAATTTATTCTCAAGATCCCACAGAGCCTTCTCAGGCAATAGTCGTTATTGAAGAACCCGGAT
This sequence comes from uncultured Planctomycetales bacterium, assembly GCA_964588175.1. Lineage (GTDB taxonomy): Bacteria > Omnitrophota > Gorgyraeia > Gygaellales > Profunditerraquicolaceae > JBAZTA01. The sequence goes on along the minus strand of CAZPNW010000120.1, from coordinate 9,367 downwards.
TAAACGGCAGCTCAGTAGTTTCCAGCAGCAATCCTATCCTTTCTTTCAACGCGTTCTCTATTGCAAACCGCGCGCCGCCTTCATTTGGCGCAATCGTCGTTACTTTCTCCCGCTCCATTGTTTCCGCTTATAACCAGACCAAATCGATCGTTCATACATTATTAACCAATAAATTTGAAAAGCCGCGTATCCTGATACTTACCGTGGCAGGTATATTAGGAGAATTTGCGGCTGAAGTTGTTAATGAGGGTCTCGCATTTGCCCAAAACCTCCAGGGCGTCCTGACCCGACTTGCTGGGGCCCTCATTACAACTTTCAAAAACTTAGGGGGTGTCAAATGTGTAAACAATACTCCGAACTCGAATTCACGCATTTTGTCATCGATTCAACAGGTGATGCGATCTTTGGAACAGCGCGTGTTAACGGCTCAGGCAGAGTCGCAAGCTTCCTTATCAATGGCGTTGTCAAGCAGCGCACCGGTGAAGCTTGGAAAGAGCTTGATGTCGAAACTTCTGAGATTATTCGCAAACGGGCGATCTCAGCTTACAACCATATACCGACATACCGCGCAAACAAACCTTTATTCTAATTTCACCAAGCAGCAGGCATTACCCGTGGCAGGATTAGTGCCTGCGGCTTGTGTAATGGAGGCCCTTCAGCCAATGCCCAAAAACCTCCAGGGCGTCCTGACCCGATACGCTGTTAGGGCCTCCATTACTACACAATCAAGCTCGCCGATCAGAGATTATTCCGATCAAAGGTCTTATTTAAAGAAGTATCAGCAGAAGCCGTCACGCAGTAAAGGAACGATCCGAAAATGGCTTAAGACGGCGGTAGTCGCGGTCCTCGTCTTCATGATGGTCAAATTCGCTGTTATCACCAGGATGGGTGAAGATGTATCTGACTGGTGGAAAGAGGCGGATGTTTTTATGCAGCATGATATTTATAAGAAAGATAAAGCGGTACGGTCTTTTATTATCAAGGTATGCAAATTGTTCGGTATGGATAAGACCTCTATGGACGACCAGAAGGCGGCAATGGTCGTCAAGTTAGAGAAGGGCTTACGCCGTATCGAGGAAAATAAAGACACTATCATCAAATTGAGCAGGCAGTATAAGCTCAATCCTGAATTCTTAGGGGCGATAGTAATAGAAGAATATCTGGATATGCATCCGTTCGAGAAACAAACTGATCTTATCGCGGTATTGCTGGGCAGGGATCCGTCGGTTGGTCTAACGCAGGTAAAGCCGAGCACCTATCGCGGTCTGTATCCTCAAGAAACTCAAAAGATGTTTGATCTTAATATAGCCTTGTTATTAATTAAAGATAACAAGGTTAATATTGAGGCATGCGCGAAATACTTGGATAAATTGGCTCAGGATGGCAAGAATTATGGCTTGAATACTCATAAAAAGAATTCCGGAGATTGGACGGAAGATGAGAAGCTGATCATCGCGGCCAGCTATACCTCTACTCCGTTCGGCAAGAAGATCTTCGATAATTTACATAAAAAGCCGTTTAAGAAATACGCGACCGGCAAAGGTTCTGATCCTCGTCAGGCAGTTGTGTACGCTTGGACCGCCCTTTATTTAGAGGAACTCTTAAAAGCTAAGAATATCTTTGCGGTTCAAGCTTCCAGCCCGCTCGGGGCGCTGGTGGGCGGTCGATTCTCCTCAAGCCCGATGCAGGACAAAGTCACCTGGAGCCGGGAAGCGCAGGAGATCATCAAGGTATTGAAGGCTCAGGCTGTAAGAGTAGCGGTTAAAGAAGAAAGGACTTACTGGTTAGAAGGCGAAAACTTAGAGAACGGCAAGAAAGTGAAATTGACCCTTGAAGAAGGCAAGGTCACTATTACGATCACCGGCCATGACCAGAAAGAAACAGTAGAGTTGATCGAGATGCTTCGCGCGCAGCTTGCGCAAGGCGACGTTGAGTATGTGCTTAAATCCCTGCCGATGAGGAAAAATGATATTACAACGGCGGTATTCGCTCCTCAAGAGGCGCTGAGTTATACAAGGGAAGGAACTATTGTCTCTCGAAGGTCTTCTAGCCCGATGAGCGCATCAAACCAGAAGATCACTGGCGATTTCTTGCTTGCTCATATCCCGGAAAAATATATTGCCACTAGAAGAAGCTCCCGGCTGCCGGTTACTACTATTGATGATGCCAGGAGAATGATCGAGATCAATTTCTCCGCTACGCGCGGCGTCTGCGGCGAAGGAAGATTTGACATTGTGACTGAACTTCTGGAAGCCGTATTGCCGCAGGATATTCCCGCAGAAAAAATCGTTATTGCCAAGAATTTAATAGCGTTAATGGTAAGAAATATGGGGTTAACCGGGGCTGAGAACATTGTGATGAGCTTCGGGTTGATCGAATCTTGGATCGCCCTCGCGGCTTCCTTATCAAGGCCGAACGGCAGGGCAGCGTTGGAGATATTATCAGAGTTTAAAGCGCAGCTCAACCAGGAAGAGGTATTCAAAAAGGTATTGAGCGGAGGTAAATTAGTATTTACTTCTCCGAATGAGCAGTCATCGAGCGCGATATCCGTCTTAGAAAGAAAAGAGTTTTATTATAGTATGATCAGGCATGCCAGATTATTTACCCGAGAGGTAAATAGAGGCGGCGCTTGTTTATCGCATGCGGTAGTCTTAAAGATGCTCTTAAACCGTATTAATCCATCTCAAGCCGTTGAGATCAGGATCGATACCGAAACGTATGAAGAGCGATCGCGAAAAGTTGAGGTGGCGGTCCATTTCTATGTCGTTACTTTCGACGCTGTTTTAAAGAGGGAATTGTTAGTTGACGCGTATCCTGCTTATGGAGAGCTTGCTGATGGAGTGTATAGAAGCGAGGAAGGCGTGATCTTAACGCAGGAAGAATTGCGGGAATTACGCGCAATTTATGGCGAGAAATATTATCAAGGGAGAATAATCCCGGATGATCAGGGTCTCGTCACGATCGATACGTCTGCAGTTAATGCCTTAGAGCAAGAGTTTACTAAAATACTTAATGATAATGAGTTGTTTATTATGATCATGAATAAGGCTTTGGTAAATTCCTCAAGCCCCATGAAACAGGAAATGTCTTATGGCGCGTTGGTGGCGGGCAGAGGAAGTATTGTTATCAAGCATATCAGGGAGAGCTTGGCGATACCGCTTATTTCAAGCCTTATCTATCGCCTGGCAGGGCGTTTCGGAAAGCAGTTCCCGATCTTCGAAATGGATAAAAACGAGATGATGCGGGCTGACGCAAGGGATATTTTGGCAGGCGCGGTATATTATACTCCTGATATCAGGCTTATCCTGGGCAACGCAGAGAAAGGCAATGATCTAACTTCAGTTTCAGAGTTTAAAGCTTACAACGGCCCGGCTATATTTGCCCATGGTAAGGTAGTTGACGGTATTGTTGCTGAAGAGGCCCGCGGCCTGGAGCTTAATCACTACATCGAATTCTTAGCCGCGAATAAGGGTATCAATAAATTAGCGGTGGTGGTTTGCAATCCGGATGCGGGTTCGATACCCGCGGTGGCAGGCGTTGAGGTAGTCTATGCCAAGAGCAACGTGACTGAAATAGCACCTACCGAATATATTGACGGTGATAACTATATCAATCTGATAAATCGTATTCCCGCGGATGTTAAGGGAGAATTGGTATTACCTACCGTCTATGTAGCCGAAGGACAGGGTTGGGTTAAGGCATCCTCCAGCGCGATAATGGACAAGATTGTGGGCGCGGTGGTGAGAGGTTGGTCGAATACAGTAACCTTCGTCAAGAATTTTGGGGCGCATAAAGGATATAAGATCGTTATCATCGCGGCAGTGGCATATTTTACTGCCGGCTTACTTCCGGGGATCGCTCTTCAGATCGGGCTTATGGCAAAAGCAACTGCCGCCCTCACTTTTGCAGCAAAGCTGCAATTGGCCGGTTGGGTCGCAAGCCTGGTCCTGGTTGGTGGTGTATTCCTTTCGTATTCATACTTGGTATTCCATAATCTTAAGAGGGTCTACAACGGTAAAGACGCGTTATTACATTACAGCATAAAAGAGATTATAGGTAAAACGCGCCATGCGGAATTAAGCGCTCATCCTGACCGCGGCGCGATTGAATTGGCCGTCTCATATTTAACCCAGCATAATTATAAACCAGCGGAAAAAGGCATTATTCATGAACTCGCGAAAACTTTTACCGGCAAAGGATTGATACTCACTATCGGATTATTCGTTAGTTTTATGACGATCGGCTATTTCGGCCCCGCGGCAGCTTTGTTGGATATTGTGAAGTTCAGCGCTCTTTATACGGTATTTTCGCGTATTTTGATCAGCGCTACCTATTGGTTCTTCTATAATTCTTTGACCCGCAAGACCGCGGAAAATGATCTATTGGCGGCGTATCTGAGCGGGGATCTATCTAAAGTAGCGCAGCAATTCGCCGTGGGTAAGCGGCCTCTGACTATTGCCGATATCGATAAAGAAGTGACGCGATATAAGCTTGAGTTGGCGCAAGGGATGACTATGCGGTATCGCTATGATCTTTTTACCGCGAAGATGTCGCATCGTTTCCCGTTAGCAGCAGCGGTCCTTCTTTTCTTCAAGAACAGGATCTCAGTGATCATCTTAGGTTCTATAGTCGTCCCGGTGGTCATGGCGAAATTCATCCCGGGATTAATGGACGCGTCAGTCTTCTCATCAGAAGTGCTGCAGAATGAGTTCACCCGTTTACATCTGCCTCATAAGGTCGTTGAATTATTGCATACGGTATTCCTGGTCTATGGTTTTAGATACCTGGAATGGAAGAGGGTTCGTAACGTCTTTACCGATGCTTTGGTTGGCATACGCCACCCGGGCATGCCGGCAAGCATCACCGGCATTTATGACCTCTATGAGAATATAAATAATGAGATCAAGGCAATAGAAGAACGCCTCACTGTTGCCGGGTTAACGCTGCAGGAGAGCGAGAATCTGAGGATTTCCCTTGGCCAGAAATTGAATACGAGAGCAATGCTTGAAAGCAATATCAAAGCTATGCTGGAAAAGGGCATCGTCAATGCCTCCGGCAGGCCGAACTTAAAGGTATTATTGCAGGAAAACATGAGCAATAATGGAGTGGCGTTAGAAAAGAAGAATAGTTTCGGGAAACTGGGATATTGGTTTACATATTATGCTATTCCTTCAATAGTTACTTTAACAGTCTTTATTCCTCTTCTGCCGGTGTTGGTTGTTCTTTATCCCTACGTCTGGAATAAAGAGCGTCAAAAGAAATCAGTCAATAAATTAGTCGATTTCGCGGCTAAGGAAGGCTTAGGGTTCTATACCAGCTTTATCTATGTCTATACCATCGGCGCGGAAATCAACGGCGTTATCCAGGGCGCGGATTATTTAGCGCAGTATCCGAACGTGGTTGTTAGCACTATCGGCAACATCGCCAGCAACTGGGCGCACGCCTTGGAAGATAGATACGGCGTTATCGCCTGGGGCGACCATGTGAATACCGGCATACTCAAGAATGTCTTCGGGCTTGATCTCGCTAATAGCTTATATCATGCCATAGGCGGCGAGGGAAGCCTTGAAGAAGTAAAAGTAAAACAGGAAATTATGTCGCGTTTTAACGCGGATGAAAAGAAACAGGTCCAGGAAGCGATGGATGTTGTTGAGGCCTTGAGCGCCAAGAAAGACTTGACTGACGCGGAAAAAGAAATTTTGGCTCAGAATAAGATAAAATTATTAAAGATAGATGCTGATCACACTGAAAAGCAGAATCGTAAGGCCTTAAAAGACTTGGAAGCAAAAGCAAACCGCAGCGCCCAGGAAGAAAAAGCCTTAAAGGAATTAAAGATGGCGTTGGGCCGCCAGGACCTCTACGATTTGGAATCTAAGTTAGCCGCGCTTGAAGGTGATAAGTCGGCGGCGCAGGACGCCGGGCGCAAAGCTCAAATCGCTGAGGCAAAAGAAGCGCTCGTTAAGACCGTGGAATTGATCGAAAGCATGCAGAACGCTTTGAAAGAAACTCGCATTAAAGAACTCAAAGCGATCGCTGCCCGCAGCACCGATACCGGCTGGTTCAACGTGGTTTGGTCAGGCGCCAAGGATATTCAGTTGTTGACCGAACTCTTGGCAGAAGCCGGATATTTGAACGGCCGCGATGCTACGGTATATAAAGGTATTGAGATATTCCATAAAGTTTACGGAAATGATATAGCCGGCGCGAACTTCAATGAAGCCGATTGGAATAATTTGTTGGGCGAGTTGATCGCTTCCTATGAAGGTAAGGCCCATGAACAGGCATGGAAGAAGCAGCGTTATCTTATCGAAGCGTATCACTTGGGCAGCATGGCGCCGGTATTAAAAGCGGTCTATGAAAATAAGGAATTAAGGGCGCTGGCGCAGGCAAAAGAAATGGATTATACGGAATTATTCATGCAGGTTCTGCATATGACGACAATGACCCCGATGGCTTCGATGGACCTCAAAGACGATACCTTCTTCGCCCAGGCAGTTGAGGGTGTTATGCGCTCGGTCTTAAATGATAATACTCCTGCTCCCGCGAAAGGCAAGCCTCCGGTTGACGGAGGGTATTTAGGAATGGCGCCTGCGCAGGCGCGCGTGACTTTGGATATGTATAAGAATAAAGGCCAGGTGATCTTAAACACATTACCTGAAGATGAACGTATGATCAAGCCGGTGGTATATAAGGCAATAAAAGCATTTGAAAAAATGAGCAAGCACAGCCGCGCGCCTCCCTTCGTGATCAAAGTGATCAATACCAATACCCTTACCTTCGGGGCGACCATCGAATATAAATACGAGGTGAACTTTATTTATATCGAACGTCCGCTTCTCAATAATCCGAACTATGACTTAGTTCGCGTGTTGCTGCATGAAATATCCGCGGCTCAAGGCAAATCGCATGAAGAGAACGTCAAGGTTGAGGAAGCGTATGCCCGTAAAGCAGAGAAGAAATCCAAAGCAGTAAGAGCAGAGCGACCGAAAGCAGAAGAAAAGAAATCAGAAACCGCCGCGCCTGCGGCTGTCAAAGTTACCGGCGAAGGCGATGCCCAGTATACCCAGGGTATTATCTTCTTGAGCCAGGCAGAACGTACCAGCGACGCGCAGGAAAAACAGAACCTCTTAAAACAGTCCAAGGCCGCGTTGGAAAAGGCCCTGGAAGATGCTGGAATCGCGGTTTCTACCCGTTCAGCCATCAAAGATTGGTTAAAGAAAGTCAATAAGTTGCTGGTTGAGCCCGCGCGTAAAGTCGTTACTCCTGAATTACCTGTCGCCTCCGGCAAGGCCCATGCTGAGAATGTTAAGCTCGAAGAAGGCGCTACAAAAGTAGAGCAGAAAGCATTTGAAACAGCCAAACCCGCGGCTGCTAAAGTTACCGGTGAAGGCGAGGCCCTTTATACCCAGGGCATTATCTTCTTTAACCAGGCAGAACGTACCAGCAACGCGCAGGAAAAGCAGAATCTCTTAAAGCAATCCAAAACCTCATTGGAAAAAGCACTGGAAGATGCCGGTTTATCCGTTCCTTCCCGCTCAGCCATCAATGACTGGTTAAAGAGGGTCAATAAACTGCTGGTTGAACCCGCGCAGAAGATACTTACCGCGGAAGCAGATGAGCAGCACGCCTCTATATTAACTTATGCCCAGTATCGCGCCTTCATACATGAAGCATCCCAGAAATATAATATTCATCCCATATTTATCGACGCGATAATCGGCGTAGAATCACAAGGCAATCCGAGAGCGGTGTCTCCTAAAGGCGCTATGGGCCTGATGCAGTTAATGCCCGGCACTGCCGCAGGTATGGGTGTCAGAAATCCTTTTGATCCTCGCCAGAATATTTTGGGCGGCACGCGCTATATCCGGTATTTAATGGATAGGTTCAATAATGATATCGCGATGGTCCTGGCATCGTATTTAATGGGCCCGGAGAGAGCCGCAGGATTAGGCAGAGAGCGGGCGATCGTTTACGCTAATGCCGCCGCGGATAATTATATTATCAAAGTAATGGATACATACCGCGTTGAGATGACGAAGAAGCTCGATCGTTTAAATAAGAAGCTGGAAAAAGTCAATAAAGCCGCGGATAAGATCACCAAAGACGCCGTAAAAGTCAAACTCGAGATAGAGGATGCGCACGCGAAGCTTTCTGAGATCGAAAAGCAGGCCAGGAACGCTCAATCAGACGATGCTAAGGCTGTATATGAAGAGCTGTTAAAGAAACAGCAGAAGAAATTAAACGACCTTGTCGGCGAACGCATTGAGCTGGAACGCCAGTTGGGCATTAAGTTTAACGAGCGCGGAGCATTAGAAAAAGATATCCTGCAGGAAGAGTTAAAAATAAGAGGAAAAGACCTTCAGGATAGGCAGATTAAACCTTTACAGTCGAAGCCCATGCAATCAGTTAAAAATAATACAAGCAGATTAGATCACGCTTTCTACGGCGCTGATGTAAAACAAATTGAAGCGCAGCTTAAGCAGTATTCGGCTGAGAATAAAGTAAGAGATGTGGCTGCTGCTGAAGGCCAGCTCGTTAAGGATGGCTTTGCGCAGGCTGCTAAATTCTTCGCGAATCAGGGTAAAGAAATTAAATTCAACGGTGCGGTGAAAGTCGTTGATGTGGAGAGAGGCGTTTTTGGCGCGGCAGTAATTGATAATACCTTATATGTCGAAGCCGCGTTATTAAAAGAAGATTTCGGCCGCGTCGTGGTGCATGAATTTAGCGAATATAGCCATTTCTGGAGCAATGTCGCTGAATTTGAATTCAGGGTAAGGCGTTTCTTCGCTTCTGTATGGCAGTCATTGATTGGCGCGAATGAAGCAGTAGCGCCGGCTGTAAAGGTTGAAGCTGCAGCCGAAGCAAAGGTGGTTGCGCCCGCTCCTGAGAAGCCGAAGGTAAAAGAATATAAAGTGAAGGATAAAGATAATTTATCCAAGATCGCCAAGAATGAATTAGGTAATGCTGACCTCTGGCCGATTATCTATAAGGCCAATAAGAAGGTCATCGGTAAGAATCCGAATCGTATTAAAGAAGGGCAGAAATTGATCATCTCTCTTGAAGCTTCAGTTAAGGTTGAAGAGCCGAAAGCCAAGCCTGCTGCTCCCTCACGTCATTCCCGCACGCTTTTAAGCGGGAATCAAGCTCAGCAATCAAATGAACCTAAAGCCGTGCCGGCCGCATCTAAAACAGCTCCTGCAGCTAAAGCTGTTCCGGCGGCTCAGCCTGCGCCGGTTGCTCCTCAGGCAGCTCCTGCGGTTAGGTCAGCGAAAACCAGCGAGCCTAAAGCTAAACAAACCACAGAAACTCCACGCGCCCAGAGACAATCTCGTTCAGTCACCAGAGCCGCGCGGGCCGTTGAGGAAAC
>CAZPNW010000119.1:0-20045 GCA_964588175.1 uncultured Planctomycetales bacterium | reverse complement strand
TGAGATACTCCTGGATATCCAGGCCATTATCTTTACCGACTCCAAAGCTGGCCGTCTCCCACTCACCCACTCCGTCCAGCGTCAAGAACGCGGCTTCTTGAAAAGGAGACGGGTAAAACGCGCTTGCGGCATGCGACTCATGATGCCCGGTAAATAAGACCTTACCGTCAAAACCTAATTCCTTTTTTATTATTTCACTGACCCAAAGTTTTTGTTTAAGCAAAGCGGGAACCGCGGCAATGAACTGGGTTATTCCGCTGGGTGAGTAACTCAGCGCGGTCTCTAAGATACGCTCAAACTTAATAAAAGGCTTCTCATAAAATACAACACTATCTAAACCTCCTGCGCCGAGGCCGGCCTGTTCAAGGCAATAGTTAATAGCATTGAGAGGAAACCCCGCATCGTGCTTTTTTCGGGTAAAACGCTCCTCCTGCGCGGCGGCAACGACTTCGCCATCGCGCACTAAACACGCCGCGCTGTCATGATAGAAAGCTGAGACCCCTAATATTTTCATGATTCCCGTGCCCCTTCACCCTGCGAATAATGAATTTCATTATACTACGCCCCTTAAAAGTTGTAAGCAATTTTATGAATTATCCACAAAGGCTCATTTTTGGGCCGGGGGATCATTTTCCTGATAATTTTCGTAAAGATTCCGCTTTTAAAGACGATAAGTATAGTATCGGTCACCCGACTTTTTGATCAAGAAAGAAGTATAGCCATAAGGATACCTATGCCGAATAAAGCACTCGATTTATCTTTGGATGATTTCCAGCAAGAAGGCCTTTACCTTATATTCCCCGATTCAACACGCGTTGAACTAACCAGGGACAATATTCAATTAATAACAAAACAATATTGGGACAACCCCCAAGCAATACCCGCCCACACCAAGGAAGCGATTGATTTCCAAAGATGCTCATTCTGCCCGTTAAAGGATCAGTTTGACTTATGCGATGCCCTGCGCCCGGTGTTACCGCTGTTAAACGTGATGGACAAATACGCTTCATTTGAGAAAGTTATCGCGGTTTATAGAAGGACGGATTCAAGCCTGTACCATATCGCGGATACCCCGATCCAAGAAGCCTTAAGATTTATTTCAATCTTAAGCTTAATGCAGTATTGCCAAATAGGAAGAGAATTCTGGCAATTCTATTTCGACATTATTCCCCTGATGAGCGGAGAAGAAATAGCCAGAAGGATTTATTTAAACATTTACTGGTTATGCAAAGGAGATCAGCTCGAAGTTGAAAAAACGATCTCATCATTCGAAGGACGCATAAGAATAACGAGCACGAACCAGGTCAAAAGGATGAACTTAATTTGTAAAAAAGACGCCTTTATGAACGCGTTTGCCAACAGCCAGGCGATCATAATACTTTTATCTATGTACACTGACAAATCGATCAACAAAGCATTTGAGGAATTCAAAACAAAAGCCGCGATCACCTAACGCGATCGCCCCCCTTATTGCTTCACTGCTTCTTTTAAGTTATCCACGATCGAATATTTATTGCATCCCTCATACCTGATGATACAATGAAAGAAAATATATTTCTACAAAGGCCCGTAAATGGACACTGATATCAAAAAAGACCATGGGGAACAGCCTCTGGATAAGATCATGACTGAGCATGGCCTTAAGCCGCATGACCTGGTAAAGAGCTCAACAGAACAGCTCTCGCATAAAATGGTCGCGCGCGCCGCCAAAGGCAGAAGGCTTACCCCTCATATGCGATACAAAGTCCTGCACGCGCTCAACAAAGCCACAAAAAAAAGCTACGAGCTCAAAGACCTTTTCAATTATTGACACAAAGGAACCCGGAGAAAATAGCTTTTTGCCAAACTTCGCCATGATCATGATCTCTGGCGCTGGAATTTCAGCCTTCTTGAACGAACACCTCGATCAGGCATTAAGAAAATGATAAAACAAATACAGTCTCAATTAAAAAGAGCCGGCAGCAAAGAGAAACAAGCGATATTACAGCGTTTCTTTAAGACAGGAAAAGGCGAATATGGAGAAGGGGATATTTTTATCGGAGTGACCGTCCCCCGGATAAGGGAAGTTTCCCGGCAATTCCAATCTGCCAGCCTCGATGATACCATACAATTATTAAAGTCTCCCGTTCACGAAGAACGCTTAACTGCCCTGCTTATCCTGATAGATCAATTCGGCAAGGCTCAACGTGACGGGCAGAAAAAGATCTATGAGCTCTATTTAAAACACACCCGCTTTATCAACAACTGGGACCTGGTGGACCTCTCCGCGCACCATATCGTCGGCGCTTTCTTAGACGGTCAGGATAAAGGAATTCTGCGAACGCTGGCAGCTTCAAAGCTGCTTTGGGACAGGCGCATCGCGATAATAGCTACCTTTTATTTCATCAGGCGCAACGAATTCCAGGACGCTCTCTCCCTTGCCGAGATGCTCCTTAAGGATAAAGAAGACCTGATGCATAAAGCTGTCGGATGGATGCTGCGGGAAGTAGGCAAACGCGACCTCGCCAAGGAAGAAGATTTCTTAAAGAAGCATTACCGGGAAATGCCGCGCACCATGCTGCGTTACGCTATCGAACGCTTTCCCGAAGGCAAACGCCAGGCGTATTTGAAAGGGACTGTTTAAATACCCTCACTGATAACCCAACGACTTCACCCAACTACTAAACTTACTGCCTAACCCTTACCTTAACCTATTTGCTATTTATCCGAACAGAGAACATTAGCTCTTGCATCAATCCCTGATTTAGAATACAATATTTTAATTAAAGCAGCAGGAAGGAAAAAGGGATGAAGAATATCCTCACATTAATTATCGCGCTTATCGCGCTCATTACCGCCGGATGCGTCTCTGCCGATTTCAATTATGAAGGGCTTCTCAACTTAAAAAGGCTCACCGCTGAACAAAAGCAGACAAAACTTTACCTGAAAAAACAAGAGATGTTATTTAACCGTTTATGGAAAGACGTTGAAAAGAATAAACTTCGGGCAGGAAGTTCCCGGGAAGAAATAATCGCTTACTACGGACAGCCTTCTACTATCACGCCGGAAAGCAGCCAGGAAGAATCAAAAACGGTCCTTTATTACCGCTGTCCGACACAGCTTATCCCCGCTCATGAAGTATACCTTTATTTCAACCAGGAAGAACGGTTATCCGACTGGCATGATAACCGTAAAAGCAACACCAAAACACTTCTGCAGTAAAAGGCTCAGATCAACTTTTCTTTTAAAGACTTAATTTCGCCGTCTACCTCCACAACCCTTTTCTCTATTTCTTTTAACCGCCGGCCGTATTCTTTGACCGTGTTTTCGTCACGGAATATTTTCGTATCGGACATTGCCCGCACCTTAGCGTAACTTTCGGTCTGCAGTTTTTCTTTTTCCTGATTCAATTTATTGATCTGGTTATGGATGCTGAAATTATGGTTCTTCTGCTTTTTTTCTTCATCGCGGTGGCGTTTTTCTTCAAGCTTGCGTTTTTCCTTTTCGTCATCAAGCTTTGACTGGCGTGGGTCGGTAAACTGCCGCGACTGCGACTTCTCTAACCGCGCCCCTTCCGAGCGTTTTTCCAAATAATAATCGAAATTGCCGGAAAATTTCCTGATAGTACCGTCTTTGACCTCAAAGACTTTGTTAGCGACCGAACGCACAAAATAAATATCGTGGCTGATGAATACCAGCGTCCCCTGATAATCGCGTAACGCCCGCACGAGCGCCTCCACCGCGTCCACATCCAAATGCGTGGTCGGTTCATCGAGCAAGAGGAAATTCGGCGGATTGATCAGGAGCTTCGCCAGAATAAGGCGGCTCTTCTCGCCGCCTGAAAGCACTTTTACCTTCTTATCGGAATCGTCTCCCGTAAACAAAAACGCTCCCAAAATGGTCCTGACGGTCGTCTCAGGCATAAAACCGGGAGCCGCGGAATATGCTTCCTGTAAGACCGTATTCTCCGGATGCAGCACATCCATACGCGTCTGGGAAAAATAACCGGCATCGACATGGTGGCCGACGATCCGGTTACCGCTGTCGATAGGGACAACGCCGGCAAGTATTTTCAATAACGTGGATTTTCCCGCGCCGTTCTCTCCCGCTAAAACCGCTTTTTCATTCTGGATGATCTCAAAATCAAGCCCCTTATATACCGTGATCTCGCCGTACGCCTTATCTATTTTCTCAAGCGCCATCACGCGGTAACCGCTGCGTTTGGTTTCAGGAAAATGGAAATCGCCGATACTTTCCCGCGGGTCGGCAGGTACGACAATATCGAACATTTTCTCCAACTGCGTGCGTTTGGCGCGCACAGAAGCGGCCTTATTCGGCTGAGCGTGGAAGCGGGCGACAAACTCCTCTAACTGCTCGCGCTTCTTTTCCTGCTCCTTGAATTGTTTAAGCAGGAACTTACGCTTCTCATCTTTGATCTGCTCATAATGTTCATAGTTGCCCTGGACCTTGAAGATCGAGCCGTTTTCCAGGATCAGCGTATAATTGGTAACATCGTTCAAGAAAGCCTTATCGTGGGAGATCATGATAAAGGTCCCGTCGAAAGAAGCCAGGTAATCCTTAAGCCACAACGCGGCATTTAGATCCAGATAGTTGGTAGGTTCGTCCAATAACAAGAGGTCATACTGGCAGGTCAAGAGCTTTGCCAGTAAGGTGCGCATCTGCCATCCGCCGCTCATCTGAGTTATCGGGCGGTTAAAATCCCGCTCTTTAAAACCTAACCCCATCAGGATCTTTTCGGCCTTATGTTCGACCTCGAAAAACCCGAGTACTTCCAGGTTATGCAGGACTTCCCCGTAACGCTGAGAGCCTGCTTCATTCTTTTCTTCAAGCTCCTCTTTTTCTTTTTTAAAACGCATGATCCGTTCATCGCCTTCTACTAATTCTGCCAGGACCGTCCGCTGCGATTCAAAATGCGCCTCCTGGGGAAGGTAACCGATATGGATATTCTTTAAAACTTTGACTTCCCCGGAAGACGGCTCTCCCTCGCCCCGGATCAAAGAAAACAACGTGCTCTTACCGGTCCCGTTAGGGCCGATCAAGCCTATTTTCTCATTGCGGTTGATACTTAAAGAGATATTCTCAAAAAGTACTTTTTTCCCGTAATTCTTTGAAAGATTAGTTATCGATATCATTGGTTTAAGAGATCTCTCGGCGGGCTTCTAAAGCCATGGAAAGCGTAGCGGCATCCGCGAACTCCAGATTTGAGCCGACCGGAAGGCCAAGCCCGATGCGGGACAGCCGCACCCCCAGCGGTTTGATCAACTTCGACAGATACATGGCAGTTGCTTCGCCATCAGTATCTGAATCCGTAGCAAGTATGACTTCCTGTATATTTTCCTGTTTAATACGTTCCAGCAGGCTGTCGATCTTGAGGTCAGTCGGGCCCTTGCCTTCAAGAGGCGCTATCGCTCCCAGGAGCACATGATAAACTCCGTGAAAACTCCCCGTCTTCTCAATGACCGTCACATCATTGGGCTTCTCGACCACACACAAAACCCCTTTATTCCTATTAGGGTTACGGCAGACCGTACACTCATCCTGTTCGCTTAAATTATGGCATATACGGCAAAACCGGACATTTTCCTTGACCTTGACCATCGCCTCAGCCAGGCCTTTGATCTCGTCAGGGGCAACGTTGAGGATATAGGTGACAATACGCTCCGCGCTTCTCCTGCCCAGGCCGGGCAATTTGATCAAACGTTCAATAAGCTTCTCGATCGATTCCGTATAATTTGCCATTTAAAAGTTCTCTTTCACGATCCTGCCCTGGAACATATCCATCGCTGAACGGACAATAGGGTTCTCCATACTGTTATGTTCCTGTTTCTGCTCTTCAGAGAGGACAAAATACACCTTTAAGGCGGTATTAAATACTTGAGAGAAATTCTTCTCAATAAGCATTTTGTTTTCTTTCTTTTCCAAAACTTCCTTATGCAGCGAACAATTCTTCGGCAGGCTTATGGTTAAAAGATTATGCTGCATATTGACGGCCGCACCCTCATTTAAATAAGTCGCTACCGACATCTTAGTTTCGCCTAAACCGCTGATGATCCGCTGCCAACCCTCTTTTATATGCTCCAGGGAAACAGCCGCTGCTGCCGATGCTTGAGGCGGCTCCGGTTTTGGTTCTTCCACCGGTTTTATTGCTTCCGCGGGTTTTATTTGCTGTGCCGGAATAACTTTCTGCCGGGCCACGGGGCTCGTCAGGGGTGCTTTTGCCTGTACGGGAGGATTATACGGCCGCGGCTCTTTCCGCGCTTCTGCCGCAGGAGCCGGCTCACCGGAAGATACCGGCTTATTCGCCAGCCTCACTAAACTTACTTCAAGCGGGATACGCATTGAATCCAAACGCTTACACATTTCCTGGGTATTCACCAGTATTGTAAAAGCGTTAAATATTTCTTCAAGCCGTAAAGCCTGAGATTGCTGCGATAACCTCTGGCACAGCTCTGCCGGAAGGTCAATCAGTTCAGCATCCGCCTGAGCGACTTTAGCCACCATCAGATTACGGAAATGCTCGATAAAATTAGTCAGGAAGATACCGACATCTTTACCTTCATCGATGATCTCATTCAATAAACGCAGGGCAGCGGCAGCGTCTTTCTTGATAATATGCTCTGTCATGGCAAAGAAAATATCCTGCTCAACCAGCCCCAACATCGAGGTAACATCAGCCAGGGAAACTTTATCCTTGGCGAACGATATGAGCTGGTCAAGGATCGATTCAGCGTCACGAAGCGAGCCGTCGCTGCTTTTAGCGATGGCGAATAATACATTTTTGTCGACACTCACCCCTTCAGCCGCGACGATCTTCTCAAGCTGCGCGATGACCTCGATCACCGATACCCGGCGGAAATCAAGGCGCTGGCAGCGTGAAAGGATAGTCGGCATGACCTTATGCGGATGGGTGGTGGCAAAGATAAATTTAACGAACGGGGGAGGCTCTTCCAGGGTCTTTAATAACGCGTTAAACCCTTCAGCGGTGATCTGATGGACTTCATCGATAATATAGACCTTGAATTTGCCCTGGGTAGGAGAAAACTTTATATTTTCCCGTAAAGCCCTGATCTCATCGATCCCGCGGTTAGAGGCGCCGTCGATCTCCATGACATCGAGGCTTTGGCCTTTGGCGATCTCAAGGCAGGAGGCGCATTTCCCGCACGGGCTATCCGTCGGCCCTTCTTTACAATTAAGCGCTTTTGCCAATATCCGGGCAGTCGATGTTTTACCGACGCCGCGCGGGCCGGCGAATAAATAAGCGTGGGCGAGCCTCTTTTTCTGGATCGCGTTCTTTAAAGTCGTGACAACATGATCCTGGCCGATGATCTCATCAAAGCCTTGCGGCCGCCATTTTAACGCAAATACGACATAAGCCATTTTTTAGATAAGTATTCGAAGAACGTTCAAGGATTCAGGAAAGGTCAAAATTATTACCGCCTTAAGCTTACCGCTTAAGGACTCATGGAACCGATATAAGGAATTTAAAGACTCTCGTACCCCCCCGTTATAACGGTTTCATTATAGCAGAAATCTTGAAAAAATACAGCAGAATCGCAGAAGCTCCCCTGAGTCATCCCCGCATGCTTTAAGCGGGGATCTAAACATCTCACTCTCCAATTGATCTTGTCCCGGATCTACGGGCTCCAAATCCCCTAGTCCCGGTTCCCCGGATTACCGGATATTCAGACCTTATTCCGTCCCAAACCCTTCGGCATTCAGTTTATTTTCTTTTAGGAAATCGAAAAGCAGATCGATATTCGGTTGTTTCGTCAAATAGTGACTGCCGTTTATAGTATAAATCGTCAACCAGCCGGTATGATACTGTTTTCCGCCTCGGATCTTTTCTTTTTTCAATATTGCCTTAGCCTGCTCCCAATCAATGATTGTAAGATTTTGCATTATAAAAAAGCCCTTTTGCGCGCCCCAGGAGTCAGTCATCGCCCGGTCTAAATGCTTACTTTGAGTAGTCAAGGGAAGCCCTGGCTTTTCTTGTTCAGCCTCAACCGCCTGTGTATCCGATTTCTCAACAAGCTCGGAAGCCAAAGCTGCGCCATAAATCATGCTTACCACGAATAAAAACCCTACAGATGCTAACCATACCTTTTTCATATTCTCTCCTATGATCAATCTTCCCTTAACCTCATTCTTGCAACACATTACACCCCCCCAGGATGTCCCTTTGGGGAACGTCCCCATTTCCAAACCTCCATCGCCCATAGAGGAAATGATGCAATAACGATGCCGAGTATCCAATCGAATAATCCGAGCGGTTCGGTCTTAAAGATCACCTGCAGGAACGGGACATACACCACCGCCATCTGCAATACAAACGAGACCAGGACCGCCAGGATAAGCTTTTTATTACTCCCTATCCCTATCTTAAATACCGATTGGGCCATATTACGGCAATTAAAGGCATGGAATAGTTGCGCACACGCAAGTACGATAAACGCCGCTGTCCTTGCCCTGCCGATCCCTTCTTTTTCTATGAACAATACAATAACAAAAGCAAGCAAACTGCAAAAAGCAATGAGCGCCCCTTGAGCAAGCAGCAGAAATACATTCTTTTTTGTAATTACAGCTTCACCCTGCCTGCGGGGTGGAAGGTCCATGATATGCGGATCCACTGGCTCAACGCCTAAAGCAAGCGCGGGCATCCCGTCAGTGATAAGGTTTACCCACAAGATATGAATCGGCAACAGCGGCGCGGGCAACCCCGCGAGAGAAGAAACAAACATCACCAATATCTCACCGACGTTGCACGAAAGCAGGTAATGAATAAACTTTTTTATATTATCGTAAATCCCTCTGCCTTCCTCAACCGCGGAAACTATCGAAGCGAAATTATCATCGGTTATCACCATGTCGGATACTTCTTTGGTAACGTCGGTGCCGGTGATCCCCATAGCAACACCTATATCGGCTTCTTTGACCGCCGGGGCGTCATTAACGCCGTCCCCCGTCATCGCGACAACCTCGCCGTGCCTGCGCCAGGCGCGCACTACCCTTAATTTGTGCTCAGGTGAAACCCGGGCATACACTGAAATATTCTTCACCTGCTGAAACAACTCCTCATCACTGAGCTTATCCAACTCTTCCCCGCTTAAGGCTAAAGAATCATCGGTGAAGAACCCCAGCGCCCGCGCGATGGCTACCGCGGTATTCTTATGGTCGCCGGTGATCATCACCGTTTTTATCCCCGCGGTCATGCATTCCTGCATCGCTTTTTTGACCTCTTGGCGGGGCGGGTCGATCATCGCCACCAACCCGGCAAATATCAGGTTTGTTTCAACTGACAGCGCATCGTATTTCTTATCGCTTTTATCCAGCTTTTTATAAGCGACCGCCAAAACGCGCATCGCCGCTTCAGAAAGCTCATTATTGACCCGGCGAATATTTTCTTTATCCTGCTCAGTTAAACTCCTCACCACCCCTTTTTCAATAAGAGAGCCGCAATCATTTAACAACATATCCGGAGCACCTTTGACAAACGCCTGGATTTCCCCGGCATGTTCACGGATAATCGTCATTTTCTTTCGTTCTGAATCAAAGGGGATCTCATCGACAAAAACGAACTCTTCTTCTAACTTTTCTTTTGTAAAGCCTGCCTTACCGGCGGCAGTCAGAAGCGCGCCTTCAGTCGGGTCACCCACGATCTTATAAATTCCCCCGCTTTC
Source organism: uncultured Planctomycetales bacterium (assembly GCA_964588175.1). GTDB lineage: Bacteria > Omnitrophota > Gorgyraeia > Gygaellales > Profunditerraquicolaceae > JBAZTA01. The sequence goes on along the minus strand of CAZPNW010000119.1, from coordinate 10,368 downwards.
GATCAGCTGGGCGCCGTTACAGAGAACCACGCAACGCAGCAAATTCTCCAGGTCAGGAAAATCGGCAAGAGTAATTTGCCTGTTACCAAACAAAAGGTCACCTTTCGGCTCGTATCCGATTCCGCTTACCGCAAAAAGATGCCCTCCCGTAAATATCTTCTGAACGGTCATCTCATTCTTAGTCAAGGTCCCTGTTTTGTCTGAACAAATAACGGTAGCGCACCCCAAGGTCTCAACAGACGGAAGTTTGCGGATCAGCGCGTGGCGTTTTACCATCCGGTGCACACCTAACGCTAAGGCGATCGTGACTACCGCGGGAAGGCCTTCCGGGATAGCGGCAACCGCCAGACTGACTGACGTCAAGAAAACATCGACGAGCTTACCCCCGTGCAACCAGCCCAAAAGGAATACCATCGCCACTAAAACAAAACATATATATACGATCCATTTCCCGAATTCTTCCAGCTTTTTTTGTAAAGGAGTCGTTTCATGGCCGGCTGTCTGCACCATCCCTGCTATTTTACCAAGCTCTGTCTGCATACCGGTATAGGCGATCAAAGCCCGCGCCTTCCCCGTAGCTATCGAAGTCCCCATATAAACCATATTAAAGCGTTCCGCAAGGGGGATATTTTTTTCTTGTAAAACAGTTGTATCTTTAACGACAGGACTGGACTCTCCGGTAAGGCTGGCTTCCTGCGCCCTCAAATTTGAACTTCCCCAGACAATACGGCTGTCAGCGGGGATACTATCACCGGCTTCAAGCTCGATCAGGTCACCGGGTACTAATTCCGGAGAAGGAATAAGGTGATGCTGGCCGTCACGGATAACCTTTGAAACGGGATTCGATAACTTTTTTAACGCGGCAAGGGATTTCTCCGCCCGGTATTCCTGTATGAAACCAAGGAACGCGTTGACGATCACGATCCCGATAATAGCAAACGCGTCAACCCATTCCCGGAGGAACCCCGAAACAGCCGCCGCCCCGACTAAAACCCAAACGATAAAATCCTTGAACTGCTCAAGAAAAATATGCAGTGGACTAACACCTTTTTTCTCTTGAAGCTGATTAACTCCATACTCTAAAAGGCGTTTTTTGGCGGTTTCTTCGCTCAAACCGGCTTTAATATGACTGCCAAGCTCCAAAACCGCCTCTTCCACGGTAAGATTAAAAAAACTTTTCCCCTGCATTATTTCCCTGTCTCCTTCTTTATATTTAAAGGGGAACGTTTCTATACATAAAGCAGAAACGTCCCCCCTTTTTGCTTTTTTTTATTATTGTTACCTATCTTCTTTTCCCCCGGGGACCGGTTGCCCTATCCCGGACATCTTCTTTTCTGTCACGGACATTCTCGCGGCGATCTTTTCTATCCTCTTTGCGGTCATAGACATTTTCTTTTTTATCTCTACGGTCCTCTTTTCGGTCACGAACATCTTCTTTCTTGTCTAACCTATCCTCACGGCGGTCGCGGATATCTTCCAGTTTATCGGCTTTGCCTCCATCATGCTGGGCATCCCAGACATCTTCCCGCTTATCCCTGATATCCTCAAGCCGGTCTCTTCTGTCTTCGGCCCGGTCACGGACATTCTCCCTGCGGTCCAGGACATCTTCTTTTCTATCTTTAACATTCTCGATCCTGTCACGGACATCTTCCCGGCGGTCCAAGACATCTTCAGCTTTATCCCCCAAACGCGCTTTGCGTTTTTCCATGATCTCCTGATATTTCTCAGGATTGTTTTCTTTCAAATTATGCATTTGCTTACGCTCACGCACCTGCTCCATGATATGCTGATATTTTTCAGGATTGCTTTGCTTCAGATCTTTTAAATGGTCCCTTCTCTGATTCATTATCTGATTGAATTTTTCAGGATCAGTTTCTTTGAGTTTTAAAAGGTCTTCTTTCTTCTGTATCCCCTGGCCGCCCTGCAGCTCTGTTTCTTCCATTATATCGTCCACGGAAATCTCATCATCAGAATTGGAACTGGATTGTTCCGCAAAAACAGGGATAGACCATACGCACATAAAAACAAAACTGACCACCACCAATATTCCAAACGCTTTCCTGCTCATCCTTTCCCTCCTTTTATCTTAGGCGTTTTACAAACACCTGACCATACTCAACGCATAAGAAATACAGTTGAAAGATATAATTCCAGCGCATCAACAAAGCTTATTATAACAAAAACCGGCAAAAAAGGTATAAGAATCGATTTTCTAAGTTATCCACAACCGTAGCCCGAAATTAAACCCGGGATACTTATTTAACTGCCGAGCGTAACGAAGCGTCCCCTTACACCTTACCTCTCATTGAATAACTTACTAATTATGCTATAATTAGATCAAATGTCTGCAAAAACTAGAAAACGCTTAAAACTCGGGAGGCTCAACGTGAAAAAGATTAAGAAAACGTTCCCTTTATTTGTGTTTGGCGCGGTTATGCTTTCTTTGATCGCATCAGGGTGTACCTGGATCACTTTTACCGCGGAAGATAATTTATCTCAAAGCCTTATTATGGAATCAGATAAAACAATCAGGTTTGTATTTCTAGAATTCTCTAAGAGCCAGCATCAAGAGTATTATACCTCTGAACTAGCTGAATTCAAAAATGACTTTACCTCTAACCTTATAAAGCAAGGTTATGAGATTTCAAAAAATATTGATCAGGCAGATTTAGTGATTAAGTTAAAACCCCATTATTATCAAAAACTCATTGGGAAAGAGTACTATTTTCTTGGAGTGCTGCCAATTTTGGCGCACATTGAAGGAGGCCCGGAATCCATCAAAGGCTTGCGAGTGAATGTCTGCTATATGACCGATAAAGGACAATGGAAGAAGATGTATCAGGCTTATAATAAGGAATATGTACCTAATAAGCCTTATACAATAAACGTAGTTAATGCCATTGTTTCAGATATAAAGCTACTTGTTTCAAAACAAACAGGTAAAAATGAGTAATTCCTAATAGGGTAATTCTTAGTAGGTATCCACAACCGTAGCCCGGGTTTAAACCCGGGATGTTCTTAGATGCCCGCTTAGAGACATGTAAGAGACCGGGCATGACAAAAAGGGGACTTTCACTTAAGAAAGCCCCCTTTTAATATTATATATAAGACTCTGGCTCGTTCATGAACGCATAACTTACGCGACCATAAGGAAGCGTAAGTTATTTGCGCGAATGAATCCCGAGTTCCCCCCTAACTTTCCCTGTCAGGAGCGAGGGATCTATGCAGATATAACGAAGATTCCTGCTCGTCAGAGCCTCGCAGGAATCCGCTGTTTTTCATCTAGATGTTGCGAATTTTGTTGTGGTTACGGCGCCGCACTCGCTGCTCGGCTTGTCGCTCGGCTACGCTCGTTGCGGATAAGATTCCTGCTCGCCGGATGTCTCGCAGGAATCCGTTTTTCTTCTGCTAAATGTTGCGCCAAATCAGTTAACAAGATTCCTGCTCGTCAGAGCCTCGCAGGAATCCGCTGTTTTTCATCTAGATGTTGCGAGAAAACATCTCCTTACGGTTGATGTTTTCTCGCTATAGGAAAAACAGCGGAGAGGCTGGGATTTGAACCCAGGGTCCCAGTTTCCCAGGACAACTCATTAGCAGTGAGTTGCTTTCGACCGCTCAGCCACCTCTCCAAATTTCTCTAATTTTACTGTCGGAAATTTGGATCTCGAGTCCGCCATTGCTTCTTTGGCGGACGAGAGATCTTCGTCCACTACTCTTCAATCCGACAAGAACTTATCAATGCTAACTTCTTCTTCCTGCTAAACTTCTTAATCTCTAATTCCCGTTGCCGCGCCTCACTATAATTACTGCACAATTCCTTATATATTAATCTTAGAGGCTTACGGTATCGTGTATATCTGCACTTATCTGTATTATTATGCTCCTCTATTCTCTTAAGAACATCAATTGCTATGCCTACATATAGCGTCTTATCAAAACATTCCGCTACATACACATACCACGAATTATTATAAATACCCTTGTCCATCGTCTCAGATCTCTCACCCTGACTTCGTCAGGGTTCGAGAACATTTTCGCTTGCGCGAAAATGTCCGCTCAGCCACCTCTCCAAAGATTTATGAAATAAATCTTTGTCCCGAAGCTTACGCAGAATATTTCTAAAAATTAACCCGCTATCCATCTAGAAATTTTTAGAAATATTCAAGTGCTTAAGCAAGGGGCAAAAACCTCATTAATCTATCTTCAAAAATTTCCCGCAACGACACTAAGAATACCCCTCACTAATTCCTCTCGGCTCTCTTTTTCTTAAAGAACTCCGTCAATAACGATCCGCACTCGTCTTTAAGGACACCTTTTTTAACCAGTATCCGATGATTCAACTTTTTATTATTGATGATATTGACAATCGACCCGCAGGCGCCTGTTTTAGGGTCAACGGCTCCAAAGATCACTGATTTCACCCGCGCCAGGACCAGCGCACCCGCGCACATGCTACAGGGCTCAATTGTAACATACAAGGAAGCCCCATTCAACCACTTTGTGGCAAGCGAGTTCGTCGCGGAAGTCAATGCCAGCATCTCCGCGTGAGCTGTCGGGTCTTTCAACCGCTCGACCTGGTTATACCCCCGGGCAATGACCCTGCCTTCATGCACGATCACCGCACCTACCGGCACTTCATCTTCATCAAAAGCGCGCTGAGCCTCTTTCAAAGCTTCCCGCATAAACTCTATATGATGGTCTTTTAACATAATTGACTTTTAACAGCAGTATTGAGTTATAAAGGGATTATTATACGCACGTTTGAATTTCTTTTCAAGAAGTATGTGCAACAAGACCCGGTCTTGGGTCGCCATTACCTATTCCCGATAAGACCGGGTCTTGGATATACACGCTCCAGCCATTTCAAGACCGGGACTTATTAATAATAAAATACTACAACTTAAGTCCCGGTCTTATCAATCTTAACCGAAAACCGAATGTGCCTTAGAGCTCTTCAAACGCTTCGCGCATGGCGCTCACCAGCGAATTAACGGACCGGCTGACTTCTTTGGAAAGCTCCTCGCCAAATTGAAGGGTCTTCGGCTGGATACCGACAATAAGGCAGTCGCATTTCACCGACTGCATCAGGTAATCAGCCATAATATTGGCAGGCAGGCGATGCGTGCTGAAAGTTATACCGCCGATCTCCTCTATCCCGAACATTGAAACCTCACCCGGCTTCTTACCGAAATCAGCGCAATCAATGATGATCAAATGTGACGGCTTGAACTTTTTGATCTCTCCCGTAAAATTTTCCGGCGCGGTCCCGCCGGCAAAGAATTTAAATTTGACTTTACTCCGGCATGCTTTAAGCCCTGTCTTTAAACACTCAGCCACACGCATACCCGCCACATCATCGCTGCAGATATCGGAACCTACCCCCAAAACCGCGATACGCCGGGCGCCGGAAAGTTTATTTTTGAGTTTTTTCTTGAGGAGCCGCATGAAAGGTGACCTTTAACTTATCGCGCTTTAACTGGGCCAGCTCGAAATGCCCCGTATATTCCAGGGCTTTTTTAGGGCAGGAATCAACGCATTGCGCGCAGTAAATACATTTCCCCATATCGATCTGGGCAACAAATTTCTTATCCTCTATCTTATTGATAACGATGGCTCCCGACGGACAGTCGCGCATGCACATCTTACAGCCGATACACAGCTCCGCGGTAAAATGCAGCCGCCCCCGGAACCCTTCAGCCATTTCATGCTTTTGGCTGGGATAATTGATGGTAACCGGCTTTCTCACCAGGTACCGCAACGCTTCTTTAAGGATCTTTCCCGGCTTTTTCATTTTACAAAAAACTCTTTGACAGCAAGGTTAAATAAAACCTGCAGGAACGCCACAGGCGCGAAATACTTCCAGCATAAATTGATCATTTGATCAAGGCGCAAACGCGCAAGGATCGAACGTAAAACAGCCAGTATACTTACTATGAAAAATACTTTAGCGACATAAACGATAAAATTTATTCCCGCAGGCAGGTTCAACCCGAACGGCAGGAAGACCGCCGCTAAAAGAGACGCTCCCACCACCATTTCCACGCTGATCGCCAGCCTGAACGTCGCCAAAAGGCGTCCGCCATATTCCGTAAAACATCCCGCCACCACTTCAGTTTCCGCTTCAGGGATATCAAAGGGTGTTTTCTCAAGTTTTCCCAGTAACGCGATCAAGGAAATAGCGAATCCCGTCAGGTTACACATCCAATACCAGGGATGCCTGCTATAAAAAGAAGCCATCTCACTGAGCGACCAGGTATTTGCCAGGAGCGCGGACGCCAATATAGCCATAAAAAGCGGGACTTCATAAGCAAAAAGCTGTGTCAGGGAACGCACCGCCCCGATCATCGCGTAAACCGAACGCGAATACCAACCGCCGAGGAAATAAGTCAGCGTCGGAATAGTTAAAAGGTATAAAACAACGATCACATCGCCGTTAAAAGAAAAAAGGGCCTGCGTGCTCCATAAGGCGATATAAAAGAACGCGGTTATCGACGTTGTCAGCGCGATTATCGGCATCCCCTTAAAAACAGTCATATCGGCAGCTTCCGGCACAACCTCTTCCTTCCCCAGCAGCTTAATGAAATCCGCGACCGGCTGGAACCAGGGCGGGCCCATCCTGTTCTGGATGCGCGCGTAGATCCTGCGGTCAACAAATTCAACCGCAAAGGCAAAAGCAAACAAAAACAATATACCGGGAAAAACTAAAATTTGAAGAAGTGTTTTTAACATTTTATCTGTTCTTGAGTTTCCGCAACTTCCTGTTTAACCCTGAAAAATCGACCCCCCGCTGTTTATGCCACTCAATACTCTGTACATGCAGGTCTTCCCAGGGAAGAACCGTTGTCTTTCGGTTGTCCAGATCATGTATCGAGATCATCCGGTCGGTGCAGGAAAAACACGGGTCGATCGCCGCGACCACGATCGGCATATCCGCCAGGTAGCGGTCCTCAAGCATGTGGGAGACTGCCTGAATATTCGCTAATGTCGGGGGCCTGACCTTAACACGGTCGGGCTTATCCGTGCCATTGGCTTTCACATAATGCACATCTTCCCCGCGCGGGGCTTCATAACGGCTCACTGCTTCTCCCGCGGGTATCTTCCGCGGGGCCTTGGCCGTTACCGGGCCTTCAGGGAGATTGGCGATTATCTGACGGATGATCTTATAGGACTCCATCAATTCCAAAAGGCGCACCACTGTCCTGCCATAAACATCGCAACGGGTATCAGTGATGACCTTGAAATCCAGTTCTCCATACGCCGCGTACGGATCGTCATGCCGGACATCTCGCTTAACGCCTGAGGCGCGCGCCGTCGGGCCGACCGCGGCTAATTTTATCGCGTCATCATATTTCAACATCCCGACCCCCGACAAACGCTTAATAATAGTGACCTCTTCCTGGGCTACACCAACGTAATAGAGCGTCCGATCTTCCAAAGTATCCATCGCTTTCAGGATATCTTTTTTATGCTCCTCTGAAATATCGCGCCGCACGCCGCCTATCGTATTGATCCCGTAATTGACCCTGTTCCCGGTCAATTGCGCCAAAATATCCATAACGATCTCGCGGTCGCGCCAGGTATACATCAACAACGTATCAAATCCGATCTCATGGCCTGCCACGCCTAACCACAATAAATGGCTGTGCACCCGCTCTAATTCAGCCACGAGCGTGCGGATATACAAAGCGCGCCGGGGGACATCGATCCCGGCGATCTCTTCGACTGCCTGGACAAAACACGTTGAATGCGAATGCGAACAAATCCCGCAGATGCGCTCGATAAGGTACAGGTCCTGGATATAGGTGCGTTCTTCGCAGGCTTTTTCAATACCGCGATGATTATATCCTATCTTTATATTGATCGAAGTTATCTTTTCACCCCGCAGCGTGATCATAAAGCTTTCCGGTTCTTTCAAAGCCGGATGCTGCGGCCCCAACGGTATACGGACATCTCCGGGTTTATACATCTGGATTCTCCTTATTTTCCTGAGGCGCCTGCGAATGCCATTCCTTACGCAACGGGAACTCTCCCTGCGGCCAATTATCCGGCAGCGGATAGCGATGGCCCGCAGGTAAACCTTCTACCTGTATCCCTAACAAGTCAACCAACTCGCGTTCATACGCCTCAGCGCTGGGAAAGCAACCGGTTACTGTTGTGACCCGGGGATTTTCACGAGGGACATGTATCCGCAGCAGGCACATCTGCCCTGTTTCCCGGCAAAGATTGTATATCACACCGAACATATTATTCCCCTCATCCATACCCGTGATAGCCGAAAGGATGGAAAATTGGCATTTCGTGATCAGATAGCGGAAGACTTCAAGGAACTTTTCCTGAGGGACCTCGACAAAGATCCTGCGCTGCCGTTTTATCGTTATGGCAGGCGCTAAAAAGGGGAATTGTTCTTCGAGCTCATGTTTGATATTATCTTCTAAAGACATTTCCTCATCCTTTAGGTTTTTTTAAGTTCCGGCAGAGCTGTTTTTTTCTTCGGCTCTTCCTTAAGGCTTCCCAATAACTTCACTACACCGTCAATGATCGCTTTGGGGCTTGCCGGGCATCCCGGGATATATGCCGACACCGGTAAAACCGTATCGATACCTCCCAAAACATTATAACAGCCGTTAAAGACGCCTCCACTGCAGGCGCAGGTGCCGACAGCAACCACAAACTTAGGCTCTGCCATCTGTTCGTAGATCATCACCAGCCGCTCTTCTATCTGTTTAGTGACCGGCCCGGAACAGATCAAGACATCGGCATGGCGCGGGGTCCCTTTTAAAACCACCCCGAAGCGTTCCAGGTCATAATGAGGCGTCAAAGACGCGATGATCTCGATATCGCAGGCGTTGCAAGCCCCGGTATTAAAGTGCAGTATCCAGGGAGATTTGATGCGCGCCCAATTAACGATCCTCCGTAACGTTCCCATGCTAATCATCCTTCCTTAAAAGAATACACAAACCGATGACCGCCCCCAGCACGTAAACGACAGCGATGGCAAAGGTCTCGAGCGTCTCCGTCGGGACCGTCGCGATCATCAAAGCGACAACGTGCAGCAGGGTAAAGAAAAAGGCGAACGGGAAAAACTGCGTGTAATCCGGCTGTATCAGGTGCCCTGAGAAATCCTCGCCGCAAGAATACGCTTTTTTTGAATCCGTGCTTCTTTTATCTTTACGGAATGCTAATTTTGAAAACAAGAACGATAATACCGATATCGCGGAAAAAACGATCAAAAAAGCTACCGGAGGAGTAAGTAATAAATTTTGATGCATCGCCTCTATCCTTTTAAATTATTTAATTTACGCGTGTCAATTGTTTGATTATGCTTAAAAATACATAAGATCACGCCCCCGGCGACAACCATGATCACAACTTCAACAACGATCAAAGTAATTACCAGCGCCTGCGCTAACGCCATATTGCCGGTTATATAACCGACCAGAATAATAAGCAGGGTCACCCCTTTGATGAGGATCTCCACGCCGATGACCGCCCTGAGCAGGTTAAACGTTGCCAGGATACAATATAAGCCGGCAATGAACAAAAGAATGACAAAAATACTGAACGGCCAGAATAATTGGCTTAACATCGGGTTCATCGGTTCTTCTCCTTAAAAAGGACGACCACGCCAAACGCCCCTGCCAGAAGCAGGACGACCTGCCCCAAAAGGTCGAGATGGCGTAAATTCCATAAGACATTCCTGACATCCTGTTCAAAGGCTGCCGGAGATGACGTAAGGGAAAGCGACATTTTAACCATACTTAATAAAATACCCGCCAAAATGATTATAAATGGCAGATACCAGAATTTCCCCAGGCGTTCTTTCTGACGGCTGAGCAATTGGTCCTGGGTCAGGCGCTGGGTAAAACTAATGGTCGTGACAAAAATAACCGATATCAAACCGGAACAGACCGAAAGCTCAAAGACAGCGGCCAAGGGAGAATTCAGGCGGAACATGATTATAGAAAGTATAGCGCTCGTCATGGCCAGCCCGATGACCGACCTGACCAACCGGGTAGTCATGACCGTCCATAACGCTAAAATAATAAGTATGATAAGCAAACTCAGGTTCAGTGCCATATTATCGCAATAAATCTCCTATAGGTAAAATAAACGTATTTAATATTACCGGGAACAACAAACCGACCCCAATGATTATCGCCGCAAGCAGTACCTGTGGAATGATCAACCCCGCGGATACTTCTTTTACCTGTTCTAAACCTTGACGCAGGCGGCCAAAGAAAACCCTGCGCTGCATGGAAAGAAAATACGCCAGAGTGATAACGCTGGCTAAAAGCGCTATGGCCGCGTAATAAAAATGTCCCGCATTGCATAGCGCCAAGAAAATGATCAATTTACTCCAGAAACCCG
>CAZPNW010000118.1:0-30330 GCA_964588175.1 uncultured Planctomycetales bacterium | reverse complement strand
TTGATCTCAGAAGCGATGGAAAAAGTCGGCAAAGACGGCGTTATTACCGTTGAGGAAGCAAAATCAACAGCAACGACCTTAGAAGTTGTTGAAGGTATGCAGTTCGATCAGGGTTATTTGTCGCCATATTTTGTTACTGACGCCGATAGGATGGAATGTATCTTAGAAGAACCCTACATCCTGATCCATGAGAAAAAAATATCCTCTTTAAAGGATCTACTTCCTTTATTGGAGAAGATCGCTCGTACCGGCAAGCCGCTTTTGATCATTGCTGAAGAAGTTGAAGGCGAAGCGTTAGCCACGTTAGTTGTCAATAAGATCCGCGGGACATTTACCGCCTGCGCCGTTAAAGCCCCGGGCTATGGTGATAGAAGAAAAGCGATGCTTGAAGATATCGCGATCGTTACCAATGGCAAGGCATTGACTGAAGATTTAGGCATCAAGCTGGAAAGTGTCGATATCGATGATCTCGGCCGGGCAAAGCGCGTGAAAATTGATAAGGAAAATACCACGATCGTTGAAGGCGCCGGTAAAACAACGGCGATCAACGGCAGGATCTCACAGCTTCGTAAGCAGATCGATGATACCGATTCCGATTATGATAAAGAAAAACTGCAGGAGCGCTTAGCCAAGCTTGCAGGCGGCGTTGCGGTCATCAATGTCGGCGCTTCGACTGAAACTGAAATGAAAGAGAAAAAAGCCCGCGTGGAAGATGCTTTGCATGCGACGCGCGCTGCAGTCGAGGAAGGTATTATTCCCGGCGGCGGTGTCGGATTGATCCGTGCCATTCCTGCGTTAGATTCCTTGAAAGTTTCAGGGGATGAAAAAGTAGGCGTTGATATAGTTAAAAGAGCGCTTGAAGAACCTATCCGCCAGCTTACCGGTAATGCCGGTTTGGAAGGTTCTGTTGTGGTCATGAACATCAAGAAAGAAAAGACCAACATCGGTTACGATGTTAATGCGGATGCTTACGTCGATATGATCGACGCAGGTATCATTGACCCGACAAAAGTGACCCGCTCTGCGTTACAAAATGCTTCCAGTATCGCTTCTTTATTGCTGACTACCGAATGCTTAGTGGCTGATAAACCTGAAAAGGAAGAAAAAATGCCACCAATGCCTCCGGGAGGCGGAATGGGCGGTATGGGAGGAATGTACTAAGATCGGGCTCTCTTAAGCAATAGTGAGCAGTAATTTAAGGTAAAGGGCGAAGCGTATTTTAAGCTTCGCCCTTTACTATTCTTAAGATTTGTAACGAAAGTCCACTGCTTAAAAGAAAGGCGCGCTTTGCGTGTAACCTTAGTATTCCAAGGGAGTTATAGTACTATAATAGGTTTGACAAGAGTTCTTTTGTGTGGTATACTTGAAAAAGTTCCGAGTATATGAAAACGCTTTCAATTTTCTTCATTAATCCATAAATCTTTTTTTAGTCAATTATGATATTCGATACCGTCAGGCAATTTAACTGGGTAGATATAGTTTTTATCCTGATCTTTTTGAGGTTCTGTTATATCGGTTTAAAGAACGGCTTTTTCACCGCGCTCTTTAAATCCCTGGGAACCATACTTGCAATTTATATATCATTGCATTATTACACGATCATATCTGATTTTCTTTCCGCGCGTGTAAACTTAAAAGTCCTCCCCAGAGAATTCCTGGATTTTATTATTTTTGTGCTGTTATCTTCTTTAAGTTATTTATTTTTTGTCGGCATTCGTGAATTGCTGAGCCGATACCTGAAGATGGAAGCTGTCCCTCAGTTGAACAAATGGGGAGGTTTTGTCGTCAGTATTATCAGGGCATTTTTCTTGACGAGCCTTGTATCGTTCGCTCTTTTAATATCAACGGTCGCTTATTTGAAGAATAGTGCCGTAAACTCATATTCCGGGAAACCCTTATATACGGCGGCTTCTTCGACATACCGCTGGTTTTGGGATGGGTTCATGTCAAAATTCATGACACACGAGAAATTCAATGAAACAGTATTAGAGGTCCAAGAACCGGAAAAGAAATAAGTGATGGAATTATCCAAGCTTTACCACGGTATATTGAAATACGGCATAGCAAGCGACCCCCGGAAAGATAAATCCCGTATAAAGTCATATTCCGATACTGCGATACTCTATGGCGATCCCCGCAGTGAGGTCAGCAAGATACTTCTGGGAATTGATATCGAAGTGCCGGAGATCTTATTGGCTGACAGGCTGCGCAGGAGCCAGGGTATTGATCTGGTTGTTTCTCATCATCCTGAAGGGCATGCATTTGCCGGACTTTATGAGGTGATGCAGCTGCAGGTTGATCTGTTGGTTAACGCGGGAGTCCCCGTGAGCGTAGCCGAAGGGCTCCTTGAGGAACGAAAACGTGAAGTCGCAAGGCGTATTTTGCCTGCGAACCATATGCGCGCTGTTGATGCTGCCCGTTTGCTCGATATCCCGTTCCTCTGTGTGCACACGCCTGCGGATAATCATGTTTCTGCGTATCTGGAGAAATTGTTTCGTACGCATAAGCCGAAAAACGTATCAGATATCCTTGATATCTTGAACGGGATCCCTGAATATGAGCAGGCAACGCGCAGGCTGGCGGGCCCGAAAATAATCTTAGGCAATCCGAAGCGCCCGGTAGGAAAGATCTTCCTTGAAATGACCGGCGGGACAGAGGGGCATAAAGACGTATATGATAAATTATACAAAACCGGCGTTCGAACGCTTGTGTCGATGCATTTAAGCGAGGAGCATTTTAGTAAAGTAAAAGATGCTGATTTGAATGTGGTTATTGCCGGTCACATCTCGTCTGATACGTTGGGGCTTAATTTGCTTTTTGATAAACTCCAGAAAGATTTTTCGTTCTCTATTCTTGAATGTTCTGGTTTTACCCGAGTCAAAAGAAAGTAAAAAGTTAAAAGTAAAAAGTAAGGTAAGAAACCTGAATGTATTTTTAGCTTTCGACTTTTGACTTCTGACTTTTGACTTTTGACTTTTGACTTTTGACTTTAATAGTTTCCCATAATAACTATGGCCGGACATATTCCCGAAACAGTTTTAGATTCAATATTAAGCCGGATAGATATTGTTGAATTGATCGGCAGTTCTATTCCTTTGAAGCGTGCCGGCAGGAACTTTAAAGGGATATGCCCCTTTCATCACGAAAAAACACCTTCGTTTGTAGTATCAGCCGATAAACAGATATATCATTGTTTTGGCTGCGGCGCGGGGGGGAATGCGTTTAATTTCCTGGTGCAGTATGAAAGGCTGGAGTTTTTGGAGGCTGTTGAGATACTCGCTCAGAAAGCAGGTGTCGTTTTACCTGAAAAGCAAAAACAGAACCCATTGCATGCCAGCCTTAATGCGCAGTTGTATAAAATTAACGCTCTTGCGCTTGCTTATTATGAGAAAAATCTAGAGGCCGCATCCGGAAAGAAGGCGAAAGCATATTTACTCGAAAGAGGCATTACTGCTGATTCCCTCAAGGTCTTTAAGGTCGGAGTAGCGCTGGATGCCTGGGATGGGCTTTTGACATATTTACGTTCGCATGATATCAGCCTTTCTCTTATGGAAAAGGCCGGCCTTATTCTTGCGCGCCAGACGGGTTCAGGGTATTATGACCGGTTCCGTAATAGGATCATCGTGCCTATTTTTGATACAAAAGACAATGTTATCGCTTTTGGAGCGCGATTACTGCCAGAGCCGGAAAATAAGCCTAAGGAAGGCACTGCCGCAAAGTATATGAATTCTCCTGAGACTCCTGTTTATGTCAAAGGAAGGAATTTGTACGGATTGTCCTTATCCCGGGAAGCCATCCGGCGCCACGATTGCGCGGTGGTAGTAGAAGGATATCTGGATTTTATGGTGCCGTATCAGTCAGGGGTGCAGAATATAGTAGCTTCATTAGGGACCGCGCTTACCGATGAGCAGGTCAGGTTGATCAAACGTTATACCCGCAATATTGTTATGGTTTATGATGGTGATTTAGCGGGAGAGATGGCAACGCTGCGGTCTTTGGACATGCTTATTGAAGAAGATATGCACGTAAAGGTCGTCAGCCTTCCGCAAGGCTATGACCCGGATTCTTTTGTGCGTAAATTCGGGGCGCTTGAATTCCAGGCTAAGATCGCGGATGCCGAAACTATATTTGACTATAAGATGCGGATGCTCAAAAAGCGCTATCCCCGGACAGAAGTTGAAAGTAAAGCGCGTATTTCCGCGGAAATGTTATCTACGATCCACCGATGTAAGAATGAGATCATCAAGTCCGAGTATATTAAGAAGCTTTCACAGGAATTAGATGTTTTGGAAGAATCTTTGCTTTTGGAACTCAGGAAAATAAAAGAAGAGCGGGCTGTTCCAGGAGAGCAGGCAGTGAAGGCTCAGCCTCAGAAAGCGCAGCCGCTGCCGCCGACAGAAAAACTCTTAATACAATTGTTGCTGGAAGAAACCACGCTGATTGAAAGGGTCAGGGATTGTATTGAGATCGAAGATTTCCAAAATGAACATGCCGCGCAGATCATGGGATTGTTGTTTTCCCTTACCCTCGACGGTAGAAATATTGAACCGAAGTTTTTGGTGAACCAACTTAAAGATGAAGAGATTACCCGGCTGGTTTGCGAGTCAAGTTGTATGCCTGAAGTCTTCCAGCAGGATAAAGAAAAGATCCTCAGTGACTGTATACAGCGCTTGAAAATGAAACGGCTTGTTTCCCGCAGGCACTGTTTACAAAAAGAAATAAAAGCAGCGCAAAGTTCAGGTAATGAGGCCCAGATCCAGAAATTAATGCATGAATTCCAACATTTAATCCAGAAGAGGTAATCGATACCATGAAAAAGAAAACTTACAGCAAGGAAATCGTCGATAAGATACTGGCATTAGGAAGGCGTAAAGGTTATCTGACCTATGATGAAGTCAATGACCTGCTCCCTGAAGGCATATCTTCATCTGAAGAGATCGACCAGCTTTTTGATCTCTTGGGCAATGAGGATATACAGGTCGTTGAGAGCGAAGAGGTGCATGAAGCGGAAAAAAACGCGCCCCAGCAGATCAAGGAAGATATCTTAACTGAGCAGATAAAGACCGAAGAGCAATTCTTTCCGCTCGATGACCCGGTAAAGATGTATCTTAAACAAATGGGTTCTATCCCGCTTTTGTCCCGGGAAGCGGAGATCACTTTAGCGAAAAAGATCGAAGAGACCGAAGAAAAGTTCATGCGGTCGGTGTTTGTGACACGGTTCGCCCATAATGAAATATTGTCTTTCGTTAAAGATATTTGTGAAGGCCGGCTCAATCTGGAAGAAGTCATTAAGGGTGAAATTACGACAACTCAGAAGTCGGTCATTTTACGGTTTAAACGGATCGCCGCGCGTATCAGCCGCAGCCGCAACCGCGAGAAAACAATTAATTTCCTGATGCAGTTTAATTTTACGACTTCAGTCGTCGAGACGGTCGTGCAAAAACTGAATAAATTGATCAAAGAATTTGACAGTTTGGAACGCCATAAACATAAGAATTTGGCCCATAAGCGCCAGATCGTCAAATTGTTTGCCGAACCGTACGCTAAGATCAAAGAGCAGCTTAAGATGATCCGTTATACGCATATGAAATTTAATTATGCCAAGGAGCGGCTGGTGGAGGCGAATTTACGATTAGTCGTGAGCATTGCCAAGAAATACAATAATCGCGGATTGTCGTTCCTTGACCTGATCCAGGAAGGCAATATCGGTTTGATGAGGGCGGTTGAAAAATTTGAGTATAAGCGCGGCTATAAATTCTCTACCTATGCTACGTGGTGGATACGCCAGGCGATCACGCGTGCTATTGCTGATCAGGCGCGTACGATCCGTATCCCGGTGCATATGACCGAGACCATCAATAAAATTATCCGTTTCTCCCGCATATTCCTGCAGGAAAATGACCGTGAACCGCGCCCGGAAGAGATCGCCTATAAGATGCGGTTGTCCCAGGATAAAGTCAAGGCTATATTGAAATTCGCGCAGAAACCCATATCGTTACAGATGCCTATCGGCGATGAAGGGGATACTAATTTCGGCGATTTCATCCAGGATAAGCGGGCGACTTCTCCGGCAAATACTGCGGTGCGGGCGATGCTTAAAGAAGAAATGGACAGTATTCTAGACACGCTTTCAGATAAAGAACGCAAGATCCTGGTTTTGCGTTTTGGTATTAATGACGGTTGCCCCCGTACTTTGGAAGAAGTCGGCAATATCTTTAAGGTCACGCGCGAAAGGATCAGGCAGATCGAAGCAAAAGTCTTGAAAAAATTACGCCATCCGACGCGGTCTCGAAGATTGCGCGCGTTCTTGGATATGAGTTTGGCGCATGAGAAGGAATATTAATCCCAGTTACATGACACAGGTCGCAAGGGGGTATCCGGCAAGCCGGAAATCCGGGACTAGGTGACCGGGTAATCAGGTAATCCGGGATAACATAAGTCAAAAGGCAAAAGTGCACGGTAAGAAATTAAAGTTTAGAATCCTATTCTTAAATTTTAATGGTAACCTGTCTTTTGCCTTTTTACTTTTTACTTCTTACTTAGTTGTGTCGGTGCTCTCCGGTTGCGCGCGCTCCCCAGCAATAACTAAGATCTGTTTTCCTGATTATTGTGTCCAGGCACAGGTATGCGATACTTTCGAGAAAAGGTCGCTCGGATTAATGTTCAGAGAATCGCTTTTAGAAAGAGAAGGGATGCTCTTTGTTTTTCCTCAAGAAGAAGTGTATAATTTCTGGATGAAGAATATGCGCATATCTTTGGATATGATCTGGGTCAGCCCCGATAAAAGAATTGTTGATATTAAAGAAGCTGTCCCTCCTTGTATCCAAGAACCCTGTGAAATAATCCGCCCCGGTACAAAAGCGCTTTATGTGGTCGAGGTTGTATCAGGCTTTGCCAAGAAGCATAAGTTGAAAGTCGGCGACAGTATAAAGTTTAAGTATACTCCCGCCGTTAACCGACCACCGATCACCGAACACCGATAACACCCGGCGCAGATCGGAATTGCGCCGGTGCGCGCTTTCTGCGCAGCCGATTACCAATTCCCTAAGTCCTACCCTTAAATGCAGTTACACAAATTCTTGAATTGACTTTTTTTTATTAGTATGGTATAGTGCTAAATCACTTAGTACTCAATGTGTATTCGTTGTGAGAGTATCAATTTAGGTTGTGTTTCCCTAAATAAACAAGGATCCTCTTGAAATGGCGCAGCGCAAAAATACAAAGAAGCAAACCAAGCCAGCCATCGCCGGCCCCAAAGGGGCAAAGCCTGCCCTAAAAATCCCTCAAACCTTTTCCGATATGGCGGCCCATAAGATCCCCGGGATCATGCTTGATAATGTTATGATGGGGATAGTGATCATATCTTCTGATCTGAAGATCACCTGGTATAACCGGACATTCAAGAAATGGTTCCCTAAGATCGATTATAATAAAAAGCCGACGTGCTATAAATCTTTATTCCCTTCTTCAAGAAATAAACCGTGTGATAATTGCCCTGTGCTCAAAGCCTTTAAAACCGGGCAGACCCATTCCGCGGAGACAACCGTTTGCGTCAATGACCGTATCTATAAGATCATCGCTACTCCGATAAAAGATGATAAAGGAAAGACCCTCTATGTTTTTGAGACCGTAGAAGATATCACGGTCCGCAAACGCGTGGTTGAGGCATTGAAAGAATCTGAATCTCAGTATCATGCGATGATCGATGCGATGGGAGAAGCGATCCATGTTATTGATAAGGATTATAGGATCGTTTTATTTAATACTACCTTTAAGAAACTAAACGAGTCCTTGGGGTTGGAAACTGAAGTGGTCGGAAGGAAGATATTCGAGATCTTCTGGTTTTTACCTGATACTGTGCGTGTGGAGTATCAAAAAGTCTTTAGCTCCGGGAAAGTCGTTGTAACTGAAGAAGCTAATAAAGTCGGAGAACGTGAGATCGTTACTGAAACAAGAAAGATCCCTGTTTTTGAGGGAAATGCGGTAGTCCGGGTGATCACGATCGTCAGGGATATTACCGACCACAAAAAGAAAGATAAAAAAGTAGAGCAGTTGAATGAAGAACTGCTGGTGACTAACAAACGATTAAAACAATTGGTCCTCCGGGATCCTCAAACCGGGCTTTTTAACCATCGCTACCTGTTAGAGATCATTGATCCGGAATTTGAACGAGCCAGAAGGAACGGCACTCCTTTATCCGTGATGATGCTTGATATAGATTATTTTAAGTCTATCAATGAAGTTTATGGCCATCAATTCGGCGATCTGGTCTTAAAACAGCTTGCCCAGCAGTTGAGAAAGATGCTCAGAGATTATGATATTGTTGTCCGTTTCAGCGGGGAGGAGTTCGTCGTTGTTTCTCCCGGTTTAGACCGGAGTGCGGCGTTTAATTTGTCGCAGCGTATTTTGGACGCGTTTAACCTGTATAATTTCGGGAATAAGCGGACTGTGGTTAAATTAAAATTAAGCATCGCGGTTGCCTCATATCCGGAGAACAGGGTCTTGGTCGGTATGGAGTTGATCGAATTGACGGAGCAGATCTTAAGTAGAGTAAAACAAAGCGGAGGAAATAACGTTTTTACTTCTTTGGATATCCAGAAAGATAAAACGAGCGGGGAGAAGCAGGAAAATAGCTCTGATGTGGGGTTCTTGAGGGACAAGATCGATAAACTTACTAAAGAGGCTAATCAGAGTTTAATAGAAGCTGTCCTTGCGTTTGCCAAAACCCTTGAATTAAAAGATCATTATACCGGTGAACATGTGGAGCGGACCGTTTATTATGCCACGGAATTGGCGCGGGCGCTCAGCCTATCAAAAAATGAAATTGAGCGTATTAAGCAGGCGTCTATCCTGCATGATTTAGGAAAGATCGGCATCAGTGATAAGATCTTGTTAAAGAATTCCAAGCTTTCAAAGGATGAATTTGAAGAGATCAAGCGTCATCCCCGCATAGGCGTGGATATCATACGCCCGATCCAGTTCTTGCATGGTTTGATCCCGTATATCCTGTATCATCATGAACGCTGGGATGGCAAAGGGTATCCTAATGGATTAAAAGGAGAAGACATACCTATCGGAGCGCGGATCATAGCCCTCGCCGACGTCTATCAGGCGTTGACCTCAGACCGTCCGTATCGAAAAGCATTCTCGAAAGAAGAAGCTATCAAGATCATACAAGAAGGGGCGGGAACTCAATTTGATCCTGCTATTGTTAATGTGTTCTTAAAAGTATTGCAAAATGAATTGGGTTAACCTCTTTTTTTGCCTTCCACAATAAGTATTGACAAAATACTAATTATATTGTAAAATACTTTTTAACTTAAAATTTTTAACTTGTTGTAATACCATCAGTTAAGAATAATCAGTATGACGTAAAGCCATTTTTAAGGCACTTTATGCTTTTATTGGCTTAAAAGCTGGTTCACGGGTGGCATTAAAGAGATAAAATCGTTTTTTTTGTAAATCTTTATTAAAGGAGTTATTAAAATGGCAGAATGGATAGGAATTGGTAAACGGGCGCGTCGATGCTATGGTTTTGATGAAATTGCTCTGGTTCCTGGAGCTCAGACAATTAATCCGGGCGAAGTTGATACCAGTTGTCAGATCGGAGAAAAGAGATTTAATATCCCGATCTTAGCTGCGGCTATGGATGGGGTTGTTGATGTTAATTTCGCGCTTGCCATGTCGAAATTAGGAGGGATTGCCGTATTGAACCTGGATGGGATCCAAACCCGCTATGAAAAGCCTGAAGAAGTCCTGGAACGGATCGCCTCCGCTTCACCTGCGCAAGCAACTGAATTGATCCAGTCGATTTACACGACTCCTATTAAAGAGAAATTGATCTCTAAAAGGATACACGAGATTAAGAGTAAAAAAGGCACTGCGGTCGTCAGTTGTATTCCCGCGTTTGCCGAGAAATTCTCTAAAATAGCGGTTTCAGCAGGAGCTGACCTGTTTGTCGTTCAGTCAACGGTAACGACTACTAAACATATTGCTAAAGCCTATAAGAGCTTAGACCTTTACAAGTTTTGTAAATCGATGAAAATACCGGTGATCCTTGGTAATTGCGTGACCTATGAAACTACGCTTGACCTGATGGAAACCGGTGCTTCAGCGCTCTTGATCGGTGTCGGGCCTGGCGCGGCTTGTACCACGCGGGGAGTCTTGGGGATCGGGGTGCCGCAGGTTACCGCAACAGTTGACGCATCTGCTGCCCGTGATTTCTTTTATAAAAGGACAGGGAAATATGTTTCTATTATATCTGACGGAGGAATGAACCGCGGCGGTGATATTTGTAAAGCATTTGCCTGCGGGGCGGATGCGGTGATGATCGGTTCGAGTTTCTCCCGCGCTAAAGAAGCTCCGGGAAGAGGGTTTCATTGGGGTATGGCGACTTCGCATGTCAACCTGCCGCGCGGTACCCGTATTCAAGTCGGTACTACCGGCACATTACAAGAGATCCTTTTCGGACCGGCGCGGGTTGATGACGGTTCGCAGAATTTAATGGGGGCGCTCAGGACTTCCATGGGGTCGTTAGGTGTTTCAAATTTAAAAGAGATGCATGATGTTGAGATCATTATCGCGCCTTCAATTCAGACAGAAGGAAAAATATTCCAAGTAGGGCAGCGGGTAGGCATGGGAAAATAAACTAAGAGGGCTAGCTATGGGAAGAGAAACAGTTCTAATTTTAGATTTTGGTTCACAATATACCCAATTGATCGCGCGGAGAGTGCGTGAAAGCAAAGTGTTTTCGCGTATTGTGCCCTTTAATACTTCGATCCAGCAGATCATCGAATCTGCCCCGAAAGGCATTATTCTTTCCGGAGGACCGGCTTCTGTGGTTGATAAAAAGAGCCCGCTTCCCGATAAAAAGATCTTTAGTTTGGGGATCCCTGTTCTGGGTATTTGTTACGGTATGCAGCTGATCGCCGAGATGCTCGAGGGGAAGACCAAGCATACCCGGGAGCGTGAATTCGGGAAAGCTGAACTTTTTGTTGATGATAACCGCGATCTTTTAAGCAACCTTCCGGGTAATTTCAGCTGTTGGGCAAGCCACGGGGACTATGTGACAAAATTACCCCCCGGGTTTCATATCAGCGCTCATACGCTTAACAGCCCTATCGCTGCTATTTCCAACCGGAGACAAAAGATTTATGGGGTCCAATTCCATCCTGAAGTCACGCATACCGAGAAGGGGAACCAGATCTTAAGTAATTTTCTTTTCAAAATATGCGGCTGTTCCGGCCGTTGGACGATGTCTTCGTTTGTTAAAGAAAGCATTGATACTATCAAAAAGACGGTTGGCAAGAACAAAGTGGTGTTAGGTTTAAGCGGCGGGGTTGACTCTTCCGTGGCGGCATTATTGCTTCATAAGGCTATCGGTAAGAATGTACGGTGTATTTTTATTGATAACGGCCTGTTGCGGGAAGATGAGCCGGCGCAGATCAAAAAAGTCTTCCGGAATATGTATCATTTGAACC
The DNA here is from genome assembly GCA_964588175.1 of uncultured Planctomycetales bacterium. Classification (GTDB taxonomy): domain Bacteria; phylum Omnitrophota; class Gorgyraeia; order Gygaellales; family Profunditerraquicolaceae; genus JBAZTA01. Next base: position 18,850 of record CAZPNW010000118.1, on the reverse strand, counting down.
TTGATTATGTGGACCGCAGCAAACAATTCCTGACCCGTTTAAAAGGCGTTATTGATCCGGAAGAGAAGCGCAAGGTCATCGGCAGGGAGTTTATCAGGGTCTTTGAGGAGGAAGCGGATAAATTCAAGGGCGTGAAATTCCTGGCTCAGGGTACTTTATATCCGGATGTTATTGAATCCATATCTCCAACGGGCGCTCCTTCGAGCCGTATCAAAAGCCATCATAATGTCGGCGGATTACCGGAACATATGAAATTAAAGCTTGTTGAACCGCTGCGAGATCTATTTAAAGACGAGGTCCGTCAAATAGGCCGGGTATTAGAATTACCCGAAGCTATCCTTTATCGCCAGCCGTTCCCCGGCCCGGGACTGGCGATCCGTATTATCGGAGAAGTCACTGAACCCAGCCTTAAGATCCTGCGTGAAGTCGATAGCCGTGTCATTGATGAGATCAGGAAAGCAAATTTGTATAATCAGATATGGCAGTCATTTGCCGTGCTTTTACCGATAAAGAGCGTAGGCGTTATGGGTGATGAACGCACCTATGAAAATACCATCGTTCTTCGCTGTGTCACCAGTATTGATGGCATGACCGCGGATTGGGCAAAAATCCCGTATGAAGTCATGGAACGGATCTCTAACCGTGTTATCAATGAAGTCAAAGGGGTCAATCGTGTTGTTTACGACATAACCTCTAAGCCCCCGGCGACGATTGAATGGGAATAGCTCGTATTAAGAATAGATGGGTCAATAGTCCACGGTCCACGGTCCATAGTCCATAGTCAATAGTCAATGGACCATTGACCATGGACTATGGTCCATTGTCTACAGTTCCACTCTCACAATGCCCCACTCCGAATTTGTCCATTTACACCTGCATACCCAATACAGCCTGCTTGATGGAGCCTGTCGAATATCAGATATCCTTAAATTAGCAGCCCAATATAAAATGGATTCCCTGGCGATCACCGATCACGGCAATATGTTCGGCGCGATCGAATTTTATATGGAGGCGCAAAAAGCGGGGATCAAACCGATTATCGGAGCTGAGGTTTATGTCGCTCCGAAAAGCCGCCTCGATAAAACATCCTCAGGGATAGAGGATGCGGCCAACCACTTGATCCTTTTAGCAAAAGATGAAACTGGTTATCAAAACCTGATGAAGCTGGTTTCTATCGGATTCCTTGAGGGGTTTTATTACCGGCCTCGTATTGACAAAGAAGTACTTATTACTCATAAAGATGGGTTGATCGCTTTGAGTGCCTGCTTGAAGGGGGAGATCCCTTCTTTATTGCTTCAGCGCCGCTATAACGACGCGTTAAAGGCGGCAGATGAGTTCGTGCATATATTCGGTAAAGATAACTTTTATCTGGAGCTTCAGGAAAATTCAATAGCGGACCAGAAAATCGTTAATGACGGTTTAGTACGGTTATCCAAAGAATTGCATATTCCTCTGGTGGCTACCAATGACGTCCATTACCTGCAAAAAAGCCATTCCAAGAGCCATGAAGCGCTCCTGTGTATCCAGACCCAGACTACTCTCGATGACCCTAAACGGATGCGTTTCCAGACCGAAGAATTTTATTTTAAATCGCCCCAGGAAATGAAGGAGAGGTTTAAAGATGTTCCGGAGGCGGTCGCTAATTCATTGGAGATCGCCCGCCGCTGCAACCTTGAACTTGATTTTAAAAAAGTGCACCTTCCTAAATATACGCTTCCTGAAGGCCAGAATAAAGAAGATTTCCTGGAAGAACTCTGTAAAAAGGGGTTACAGGAAAAATACCCGGAAGTTACCGAGGCGATACGTAACCGATTGGCCCATGAACTCAAGATCATTAAGAGTATGGGATTTACCAGTTATTTCCTTATTGTCTGGGATTTTATCCACTATGCCAAGAGCAATAAAATACCCGTCGGCCCGGGCAGGGGTTCGGCTGCGGGAAGCCTGGTGAGCTATCTTTTAGGCATAACGGATATTGACCCGCTCACGTACAACTTGCTGTTTGAGCGCTTCCTGAATCCCGAAAGAAAAGGGCTGCCGGATATCGATATTGATTTTTGTTATGAACGTAGGCAGGAAGTCATTGATTATGTGACCAAGAAGTACGGCCAGGAAAATGTTTCCCAGATCATTACGTTCGGGACTATGCAGGCTCGCGCCGTTGTCAGGGATGTAGGCAGGGTCATGGGCATAAGTTATGCCGAAGTTGACCGTATCGCGAAATTAATCCCTCCCGATCCGGGTACGACCCTCAAAGACGCGCTCGAAAGCGAGCCGGAGCTCAAAAATCTTTATAAAACCGATCCTCAAATAACGAATTTGATCGATACCGCTTTATCGCTGGAGGGCCTTAATCGCCATGCCTCCGTCCATGCTGCCGGTGTTGTTATCGCCGACCGGCCATTGAATAATTATATGCCGTTGTTTAAAACACAGGAAGATCAGATAACCAGTGGTTATGGTATGTCGATCCTGGAAAAAATAGGGCTCCTCAAGGTCGATTTCCTGGGTTTGAGGACATTAACGGTCATTGACCAGACATTAAAGTTGATCAAAGAAACACAACATAAAGATATCGATATGAAGCAGGTGCCGCTGGATGACCCGGCGACGTATAAACTATTCGCCGCCGCGCAGACGATGGGGGTTTTTCAGTTGGAATCTTCAGGGATGCGCGATCTTCTGCGTAAGCTTGAACCGGAGCGGTTTGAAGATTTGATCGCGCTTTTGGCGCTTTACCGCCCCGGCCCCATGGGGTCAGGCATGCTCACTGATTTTATACAACGCAAGAAAAACAAGGTCCCGATCAAGTATGACCATAAGAGCATGGAACCCATTTTGAAAGATACCTATGGAATTATGGTCTATCAGGAACAGATCATGCAGATCGCCTCGGCATTAGCGGGATTTCCTTTGGCGCAAGCCGACCTGTTGCGGCGGGCGATGAGTAAGAAGAACCCGGAGGTCATGGAACAGCAGCGGAAGAATTTTGTCACCGGTTGTATTAAAAACGGCATAAAGGAATCTGTTGCCAGTAAGATATTCGATAATATCGAATATTTCTCCGGATATGGTTTTAACCGCAGCCATAGCGCTGCCTATGCCATTATTTCTTACCGGACCGCTTACCTTAAAGCGAATTACCCTGTTGAGTTTATGACCGCGCTTTTGACTTCTGAACGCGATAATACCGATAAGATCGTTGAATATGTTTCTGAAGCCCAGCATATGAAGATCGAGGTTTTGCCTCCTGATATCAATGAGAGCGACGCTTTATTTAAGGTCGCCGGCGGCAATAAGATCAGGTTTGGCCTTTTAGCGGTTAAAAATGTAGGCCGCGGCGCGATTGAATCGGTCATACTCTCCCGTAATCAATCAGGGCCGTTTAAGTCCCTTTTTGAGCTTTGTCAGCGTATAGATTTGAGGCTGGTGAACCGTAAAGTCCTGGAAAGCCTTATTAAATGCGGGGCATTTGATTCGTTCGGGATGGCTCGCGCGCAGATGTTCGCTTCTTTAGATAAGATAATGGAGTTTACTTCCCGCACACAGAAAGACCGGATGAAGGGGCAGTTGTCATTTTTCGACGGCAGCCAGGATGCAGATGATCAGCATGTTTTTAAGAATGATTTTGTAGATGAGGTATCCATTAAAGAGTGGTCAGAAACACAGTTATTGTCTTTTGAAAAAGACATGCTCGGCTTTTATGTTACCGGGCATCCTTTAGCGCGATATTCCCGGGTTTTGAACCGTTTTACTTCTTCAGTGATCAGTGATCTGATAAAGCATAAGGACCAGGATACCGTTAAAATTGTCGGTTTGATCGCCAAGATCAAGCATACGATAACCCGTCAAAAGCAGGAAAAGATGGCTATATTGAAAGTGGAAGATCTTCACGCCGCGGTTGAAGTGCTTGTTTTTCCGAGCGCCTTTCAAAAGGTATCCCGGTATATTCAGCCTAACAGTGTTGTATTGGTGACTGGTAAAGTAAATTTGAAGGAAGAGTCCCCGAAAATTATTGTAAATGATTTGTTTCCAATAGATGAGATATATAAGTCGATCACCGCGTTAAATATTAATATTTCCGGCATCAGAGATAACCTTTTTGAGAGCCTCAAACAATTGTTGGCTGCTTCTCCCGGTAAAACGCCGGTATACCTGCATTTAGACACGCCTGTCAAGTCCCGGATACAGTTATTGGTGGGAGAAAACTTGTTTGTTGCGCCTTCAGAGAATTTGATCATGGATATCGAAGATCTGCTGGGAGCCGAAAAACTCGCCGTAGCGCTTTAAATGCAATAATCTAATCTTTTTTGTTGACCAAATCCTGTTTTTGTGGTATATTTTAATTCGTAACATTTTGATGATATTATAGTTGCGAGTAGATTTTTCTTGAGCATAAGTAAACAAAACCTATTAAGGAGGTGATTGATGACGAAAAAAGATATTATTTTAAAAGTGTCTGATGAAACGAATTTGAAACAGACGGATGTTAAAAGAGTAGTGCAGAAAACATTTGATTGTATCGTCGAAGCATTGGTTAGGGGAGAGAAGATCGAACTGCGTAATTTTGGAGTTTTCAAGATCAAAGAAAGAAAAAGCCGCACAGGAAGAAACCCTCGGACCGGACAAGTTGTGCCTGTTCCTCCCAGAAAAGTAGTTGTGTTTAAGTCTGGTTTAGAAATGAAACAAAAGGTCAAATAAGATTTAACATAAGGAATAACGGGAACTTACGTTAATTTTGAGGCCGATCTATTGCTTTTTAAACTCAGAAAATAGAGGGTATCGAGAAAGACGGCAATGAGTTCTTGTGTTGTTCCACAACGTTTTTACGCAATCCACATGTTTAAAAGAGTCCCTGGGACAAAAGATATCCTACCTGACCAGGTATTTCATTGGCAAAAATTAGAAGAGACCAGCAGGGCTATTTTCTCTGTTTATAACTACAAAGAGATCAGGCCTCCTTTAGTAGAAGACGCAGTTTTGTTCAACCGTTCTTTAGGGGAAGCCACAGAAATAGTTCAGAAGCAAATGTTTTTGATACATTCTTCTTCCCTTGATCAAACTGCAGGCGGGGGAGATGTTTACGCGCTTCGCCCTGAAGCGACTGCTTCTATTGTCCGCGCCTATATTGAAAATAACCTGGATAAGGTAACCCGTTTTGCCAAGTTTTATTACCTTGGCCCTATGTTCCGTATGGAACGGCCCCAAAAAGGAAGGCTGCGGCAGTTTCATCAATTAGGTTGTGAAGTGATCGGCTCTCAGGATGTGGCTGCTGATATTGAAGTTATAGCATTGGCTGACGCATTACTTAAGAAATTAGGCATAAAAGATTATACTATTGTTGTTAATAGCTTAGGGTGTCCTGAAGATAAGAAAAAATTAGCCGCTCTTTTACGGGAAGGCTTGCAAGATAAACTTGGGAAACTTTGTCCTGATTGTAATAATCGTTTTAATCGTAATGTGTTACGTATCTTGGATTGTAAGAACCAAGCTTGTCAGGACATGGTGAATGAATTAGGGATCAGTAATAAACATCTTTGCCAGGAATGTTCTGAGCATTTTGAGAAAGTAAAAGCCGGCCTTGACAATTTAAAGATAAAGTATGAACTTTCTTATTATCTGGTTCGCGGATTAGATTATTACACGCGCACGGTATTTGAGATCATTCATGGCAGCCTGGGGGGCCAGCAGAATGCCCTTGGCGCCGGAGGCCGGTATGATAATCTGATCGGTGATCTAGGAGGAGAGGCCAGTGGCGCTATCGGGTTTGCCTTTGGTATTGAGCGGCTTTTGTTGGTTGCGCCGGCTCAGGATGAAGCAACACGCCAGAAATTGGCGTATTTGATCACGTTAGGAGAACAGGCTCGATCGCGGGGGTTTTTATTATTGCAACGCTTACGGGACGCGGGGATACCTGCGGACACCGATTTCGAGAATAAATCGGTTAAAGCTGCGATGCGTAAGGCCGATGACCTGAAGGCAAAATACGTTTTGATCCTGGGTGATAATGAATTGCAAAAGAACACGGTCATGATGAAAGATATGGCGCTGGGTGAGCAAAAAGAGGTATCTCTTGATCGTATCGTTGAGTTATTGAAAGAATTGATCTAAAGAGTGGAGACGGTATCATGTTAAGAACACATACGTGCGGGCAACTGAATGTGAGTGATGTTGGTAAAGAAGTAACGGTATGCGGTTGGGTGGATAGCCGCCGCGACCACGGTAAATTGATCTTTATTGACCTGCGCGACCGCTACGGCCTGACGCAGGTCGTTTTTATCCCCAAGGAATCAGGGGAAGCGTATACGTCAGCCCATGATCTCAGAAGCGAATTTGTCGTTAGGCTGAAAGGGAAAGTCAATAATCGGCCGAAAGGAACGGTCAACCCGAAGCTGGCGACGGGAGAGGTCGAGATCATCGCCCTTGAGATGGAGATCCTTAATGTTTCGCTGACGCCGCCTTTTGAAGTCAAGGAGGACCTCGATATTACCGAAGAAATGCGGCTTAAATACCGGTATATCGATTTAAGAAGAAAAAATGTTTTTAATAATTTTATTATGCGCCATAAGATCTATCAGGTCATCCGTTCATTCTTGAACCAGCAGGATTTTATTGAATGTGAAACGCCTATTTTGACCAAGTCGACCCCTGAAGGGGCGCGCGATTACCTGGTGCCTTCACGGGTGAATCCCGGTGAATTCTACGCTTTGCCGCAATCTCCCCAGTTGTTCAAGCAGATCCTGATGGTTGCCGGTATTGAAAAATATTATCAGATAGCGAAATGTTTCAGGGATGAAGACCTGCGCGCTGACCGACAACCGGAATTCACCCAGTTAGATATTGAGATGTCTTTTGTGGATGAAGAGGATATTTTCTCCCTCAGTGAAAAGGTAATGCAGCTCATTTTTAAGGAGATCAAAGGTATTGAGCTGCCTATCCCGTTTCCCCGGATCACCTATGCCGATGCGCAAAGCAAGTATCATTCTGATAAGCCTGATCTGCGTAAAGAGTTTAATACGGATTTTGCTTTTGTCTGGGTCATTGATTTTCCGCTTTTTAAGTATAACCAGGAGGAAAATCGATGGGAAAGCGAACATCATCCGTTTACTTCTCCCGCAGTTGAAGATCTCGCCATTCTGGAGCAGAGCCCGGATAAAGTGAAATCGCGTTCATATGACCTGGTATTGAATGGGAACGAGATGGGGTCGGGATCGATCAGGATCCATAATCCCGAGTTGCAGGAGCGGATATTTAAACTTATCGGTATCCAGCCGGATGAAGCCCGCCGGCGTTTTGGTTTTCTTTTGGAGGCGTTCCGGTTTGGCGCGCCGCCGCATGGCGGGGTCGCTTTCGGGTTAGACAGGCTTTTGACGATCCTTGCAGGAGTGGAGAGTATCCGTGAAGTGATCGCTTTTCCGAAGACCCAGAAGGCATTTTGCCCTTTAACGAGCGCGCCTTCAGAGGTAGATGAACGGCAGTTAAAAGAATTAGGGATATTAATTAAAAAAGCTAATAAGTAATTGTTTTAAAAAGATTGCGTCGTCGCCCGCCACAAAAGCTTCGGCGGGCTCCTCGCAATGACACAATAGGCGAGTATCGTTATGGTCATTATTTCGTTTTATTGTGAGCAAGTTTACCTGTGTCATTGCGAGCCCCAAAGGGGCGAAGCAATCTTTTAAATTAACTTTTAATAATTCGTTTACGTTACCAAGGAGGAAGAAATGAAAAAAGTTTTCGCCGCAACGCTCTCTGTCGCCTGTTCAGCGTTATTATTCTCAGGGTGTGTTGTCAGGACCTATCCGGTTAACAAAGACCGGGTTGACCAGGATTTGAATGCCGGTAACCGGGGGTATTTAATGGGTAAACCCCCCGCGGATGAAGTTATTGAAAGAAAAACAACCCGTCCGACGCGGGTGGTTGAAATAGAGCTGCATTCCCCGTTAAAATTTGAGCGCGTCAGGCGTCCGGTGAAAAAAGCTTCTCTTCCTGAACAGTCCCCTGAAACAGTTACTCCGGCCGGGGAAAGTTCAGCCCAGGGAATGATGAACCAGCCGCAGGGGGCAGTTACGTATGAAACATACACGGTGCAGAAGGGGGATACGCTTCAGAAGATCTCAAATAAATTCTTCGGGACTACCAAAAAATGGATGAAGATATTTGAAGCGAATAAAAATGTGCTGAAGACCCCAAATAATATTTATCCCGGTAAAACGATCAATATCCCGGTTGAAAGATTACCGGGAACAAAAGAGAAAATAAAATAAGGTTTGTTTTGGGCGGTTGATTATGGATAAAACTATTGTTCTGCAAACTACCCGTGAAGCTCAATTACTGCTCGGGCCGCGTGACGAGCATATCAAGACCATTGAGAAGCGTTTCCATGTCAAGGTCCATTTGAGGGGTGAGCATCTTAAAGTAAGCGGCACACAGTCTAATGTGAACAAGGCCGCGGGTATCATCGAGCACATCATTACCCGCCTGCGGCAGGGAGAAGAAGGGATCAGCGCTTTTGATGTTCATTATTTGATCAATGATTTTTCTCAAAAGAAATCCTCTCCTGTTGATATCCAGGATGTGCCGCTGGCATTTTTACGCAAGTCCAAGGTCAAGCAGATCGAGCCTAAGACCAAGGGGCAGCGTGAATATGTCGAGGCGATCAAAAAGAACGATATTGTCTTTGGTATCGGCCCTGCGGGTACCGGCAAGACGTATTTGGCTATGTCTTCCGCCGTCGAGGCATTAAAAAATCAGGATGTCCGCAGGATCATCCTGACGCGCCCGGCGATCGAAGCGGGGGAGTCCCTCGGTTTCTTGCCGGGAGATATCTCCGAAAAAATATCTCCGTATCTGCGGCCGTTATATGACGCGCTGTATGATATGATGGAAGCAGACCGTATTGAGAAATACATCGAGACCGGCATTATTGAGGTTGCCCCGCTTGCCTATATGCGGGGGCGCACCTTAAACGACGCGTTTATTATCCTGGATGAAGCGCAGAATGCCACTGCCGAGCAAATGAAAATGTTCCTGACCCGTCTTGGATTTGATTCCAAGGTCGTGATCACCGGCGATGTTACGCAAAGCGACCTTCCTGACGGAAAGCCTGTCGGGCTTTTACAGGCCCAGGATATATTGCGCAATATTGAAGGTATCTCTTTTATCTATTTTTCCGGTTCAGATGTCGTCAGGCATGAATTGGTGCAGAAAATAATCGAAGCGTATGAAAAATCAAACCGTGTTAAAAAAACTTAATTCTTTGGTCACGCATCAATTGGGGATCTCAACATCTCTGCGTAACATTATCTGGTATTGTCTGGGGGTTTTCGCGGGATTTTATCTCTGTCATATCCTGCAGATCGATTTGATCCTGCCGTTTTTGCTGTTGCTTATTGTTATTTACCTCAGGGTATTGTATCCCGATATTGATCAGGCTACCTACAAACTGATCAATTTGACCTTTCTTTTTGTGCTGATCTTTGTTGCCAGCTATATTATGCTCCAGCAGGGGGTTTCGGTTTTTTATGTGCCTTTTTGCGCGGTCCCTATGCTGGCGACGATCCTTTTTAATGAATTAATAATTGCTTTGTTATTGACGGCAGCAACTGCTCTTACCGTTGCTGTCCTCGCGGGGAATAATTTCTATTTGGGAGCGCTCTTTCTTATCAGCGGCATGTCATCGAGTTTGCTGGTTTATGGCGCCCGCAAACGCGTTACGATCCTGCGCGCGGGTTTTATTGTGGGGCTTGTGCAGTTAGTTACGTTATTTTTTGTCGATAATTTTTATTTTTTTGATTTCAAACGGTATTTGATCCTGTCCTTGAACGGGTTTTCCTGCGGTATTATCGTGCTTGGTATCTTGCCGATCTTTGAATACCTTTTCGGCACGATCACCAATATCAGCCTTTTAGAGCTGGCGGATTTTAACCATCCGCTGTTAAATCGTTTGATGCTGGAGGCTCCCGGTACCTACCACCATAGCCTGATCGTGGGAAATCTTTCTGAAGCAGCCTGTACCGTCGTCGGAGCTAACGCGCTTCTGGCGCGGATCGGCGCGTATTACCATGATGTCGGTAAATTGCAGAAGCCGGAATATTTCAGCGAAAACCAGAGTTTAACGGGTAATAAGCATGATATGTTATCGCCGTCTATGAGTAAATTAGTGATCATGAACCATGTGAAAGACGGAGTTGAGATGGCTCAGAAGTACCGCTTGAATCCCCGGTTGATCGATTTTATCCTTTCTCACCACGGCAATAGCCTGGTGTATTACTTTTACCGGCGGGCTTTGGAAAATGTGGAAGAAGACCAGGAAGTAGCCGAGGAAGGTTTTCGTTATCCGGGCCCCAAGCCGAATACCAAAGAGATCGCCATAGTCATGCTGGCAGATTCAGTGGAAGCGGCGATGCGCACGCTCAAAGACCCCGCAAACGACACCGTCAAAGATATGGTCCATAAGATCATCAATAATAAGTTTATCGACGGACAATTCGATGAATGTGACTTGACGCTCAAGGACTTAGAAAGAATCGCTTCGGTATTTATCCGTATTTTAAGCGGTATTTATCATACCCGTATCAATTATCCTGATGAAAAACAAGAGCCGCGCACGTAAACAAGGGATCCTTCCGGCAGAAAAAAACAATCCTTTAAACCTTACGATTACCATCAAGAATCTTCAAAGATCAATCCCCGTGGATCACGGAAAAATAAAAGAAACGGCTTTTAAGGTCTTTCGGAAAGAAGGTGTTTATGAAAAGGCCGCGTTATCTTTTTTCTTTGTCACCGATAAGAAAATCCGGGAATTGAACCTGCGGTATCTGGGGGAGGATCGTCCTACTGACGTGATCGCCTTTGATTCTGGCTCCCGGGATCATATCCTGGCTGATATTTTTATTTCTACAGGCAGGGCAGTTTCTCAAGCAGCGGTTTTTAAGACCTCTGTTTTATATGAATTGTATCTTTATGTTATTCATGGTATCTTGCATATATTGGGATACGATGACCTTTGCGCGAAAGACAGGGCCGTGATGCGTAAACGGGAAAAATCTTTGCTCAAGGAATTGAGTATTACGCGTAATATCTAAGAATAAGTGTTTTTTCCGTCATCCTGAGTCTCTTACGTATCTATAAGGAAGGATCTTATAAATAATAGATTCTTCGTTCATAGCCTACGCCTTAGCCTCAGAATGACTCTCTCATTGTCATGCCCGCGTGTTTACTTGGCTCTAAGCGGGCATCTAAAGATAGATTCCCGCATAAACAGTAAGTAAACAAGGCGGGAATGACTTGTGTGGGACAGTAAGTAAACAAGGCGGGAATGACCTGGGGTGCCTGCGCAGTCGACCACCGATAACCGATAACCAAGCACCGAACACACCCGGCGCAGATCGGAATTGCGCCGGTGCGCGCTTTCTGCGCAGCCGATCACCGAGTATATGCCTATCCATAAAGCCAACGCTATAGTCCTCAACCGGTATGATGTCAGGGAAACCTCCATCATTGCCACTTTTTTTACCAAAGAATTCGGGAAAATCACCGGTATTTTAAAAGGTATCCGGACTGACCCCCGTAAATTTGCCAGTACGGTTGAGCGCTTTTCTATTAATGAGATCGTGTTCTACCGTAAAAGGAATACTCCTGTCCATTTAGTCAGCCAGTGCGATAACAGGGATAATTTTCAGGGGATCCGTTCTGACATCGCCAAGATCAGCATGGCGAGCATGGTGGTGGAGATCGTTGCCGCCGTTATGGAGCAGGAAGATATAAATACCGATGTTTTCGAATTGATATTGACAACTTTGCAGGAGTTGGCCGTTACGGTCAATCCAGAGCGGGTGATGACCATATTCAAGATAAAAATACTTTCTCTTTCCGGGTTTAAGCCGCATTTGGATTGTTGTGTTGTGTGTTCCAAAAAGGCTTTTACTCAGTCGAAATTCAGCCTGAGCCTGGGAGGGCTTTTGTGCGGGAACTGCTTTGGCCGTGATATTCACGCCCGTTCGATCTGCCGGGGCACCATCGCTACGATCCTGCATATTGAGCGCAATGATTTCAGGCATAACCTGAATCTGGGCATGAACCCGGAGATCAAGAAAGAGCTGGAACTGGTATTGAATTCATTCTTGAGCTTTCATTTGGAAAAAGAGCTTAAATCCCAAAAAGTCCTCAATAAGCTCGCTCAGGCTGATCATGCGCCGATTCCCCGGCTGGTATTGGCTTAAAGGCAGATGAGGGCAGGTATTTTTTTGTTGCGCGCGGATACGCGCGGTGGTAAGGTAGTCATATAAGTTAAAAGTTAAAAGTCAAAAGATAAAAGTGTGGAATGGTGTCATTGCGGGACATACATAAGGCAAGTCAAAAGTAACCCCTCGACGGAGCTCGGGGTTGAATGAGCCATAAGCGCCAGAGGCATGGCTCATTCAAAAGCGAAGCCCTCCGAAGCTCCACCGGGACATTAGGTGTCGATGAGCATAGGAGAGGTAAAGGTGAAGCGATGAAAATAGCCATTGTCGGACCTGGAGCGATGGGATGTTTGTTTGCGGCCCATCTTTCTAAATCAAAAGAAGAGATATGGCTTCTGGATAAATATAAAGAACGCGCAAGCCTGATCAATAAACAAGGTATTAGCGTCGAAGGGGCATCGGGAAGCTGGCAGGCAAAGCTCAAGGTTACCGCCGATCCGGGGGATATCGGGATAGTTGATCTATTGCTGGTTTGCGTAAAATCGTACGATACTAAAGCGGCGATCGCGCAGGCAAAACCTTTAGTGGGCAATGATACCCTGGTCTTGACCTTGCAAAATGGCATCGGTAATATTGAAGTGTTGGGGGAAGCTGTCGGCCCAGACAAGGTCATTGGGGGGGTTACTCATCTTGGAGCGATCTTACTTGCTCCCGGCCGCATAAAATATGCGGGTAAGGGGGAGACGGTCATGGGGCTTATTGACGGAAAGATCCCTGTCGCGATGCGTTCTATCCGCGAACTTTTCAATAAAGCCGGTTTTGAGACAAAAGTTTCCCGTGATATTAAAAGCCTGTTATGGTCAAAATTAGTCATTAATGCCGGTATCAATGCGCTGAGCGCCCTTACCCATCTGCATAACGGCGCTCTGATTGAATTCGAAGGCAGCCGCAGGATCTTGATCGAAGCGGTGACAGAAGCGGTCAAAATTGCCAAACGCAAAAGGATCAAGTTGATCTATGATGACCCGTTAGCCAAGGTTGAAGCTGTCTGTGAGGCGACCTCAGGTAATATTTCTTCCATGCTGCAAGATGTTTTACGCAAACAGCGCACGGAGATCGATTTTATTAACGGTGTCATTGTGCGTTTTGGCCAGGAATTAAGCATCTCTGTCCCGGTCAACGCGATGCTGGTAGATCTGATCAAGACAATAGAAAGCAGCTATTCCGTCGCTCTCTAAGAATAAGTCAAAAGAATAAAGTCAAAAGTTAAAAGGTAAAAGTCAAAAGTAAGGAAAAAGTGTGATATCTTATTTTTTCCTTTTTGCTTTTGCCTTTTAACTTTTAATATCCCTCTATGCTCAATACCCTCATTGCGCAAATATTCCGCGGTATTGCTCAGATCCTCGAGATCAAGGGAGAGAACAGGTTCCGTATCCGCGCCTATGAGCGCGCGGCAGGGAATATTGAATCCTTGGCAGATGATCTGCAATCGCTCATTTCTGAAGGCCGCCTTAAAGAAATACCCGGTATCGGTCCGGATCTATCATCTAAGATCAAAGAAATCGCCGCAACCGGAAAGCTGAAGTTTTTCGAAGAATTAAAGAAAACGATCCCTTCGGAAATGCTTGATTTGTTGAATATCCCCTCAGTGGGGCCAAAAACAGCAAAACTTTTATTTGAGCAAGCAGGAATTCAGAATATCGCTGATCTGGAAGAAGCGATAGCTCATAATAAACTCAAACCGATCTTCGGCATTAAAGAAAAAACAATTGAGAATATCAGGAAAGGCATTGAGGTCTTAAAGCGAGCTCGCCAGCGGATGTCCCTGGCAGAGGCCAGTGTTGCCGCGGACAGCTTTATCGATGTTTTAAAAGGCTTACCGGAAGTAGCTTTGCTTTCTGTAGGGGGGAGCCTGCGCCGGAGGAAAGAAACTGTCCGGGATATCGATATCTTGATGGTTTCAGAAAAAGCGGACAAGGTCATGGATGTGTTTGTTTCTCTGCCGCAGGTGAAAGAAGTTTTAGCTCACGGCAAGACGAGATCGTCTATACGCACGAGCGATGATATTCAGGTGGATTGCAGGGTGGTTGAGGCAAAGTCGTATGGTGCTGCGCTTTTATATTTCACCGGTTCGAAGAATTTTAATATTAAGATCAGGCAGCTGGCGATAAAGAAGGGCTTGAAGATCAACGAATACGGCGTTTTTAAGGGGGGCCGTTTTATCTGCGGCGGCTCTGAACGTGAGATATTTTCGCTCCTGGGGCTTGCGTATATCGAGCCTGAATTGCGTGAAGATACCGGGGAGATAGAATTAGCAGGAAAATCGCTTTTACCCCGGCTTATTGAAGAAAAAGATATACGCGGGGACTTCCATGTCCACTCACGTTGGTCTGACGGGCAGAATAGTATCGAGGAAATAGCCCGCGCCTGCATCAAAAAAGGGTATTCGTATGCAGCTATTACCGATCATTCCGAGAGCCTGAAAATTGCGCGGGGGTTGGACCTGGCGGCGTTAAAGAAAAAGAAGGCGGAAATTAAAAAGGCAAATAAAGGCCTTAAGGATTTTACGATTTTGTTCGGGGCTGAGGTTGATATTGACGCTGATGGAGAATTGGACTATGGCCGTGATACCCTGCAGGAATTTGATATTGTTATCGCGGCGATCCATACCGGGTTCAAGCAATCAAAAGAAAGGCTTACTCAGCGTATTATAAAGGCCTGTCAGAATAAATATGTGCATATTATAGCGCACCCCACAGGGAAGCTTAAAGGGCAACGGGAGCCTTATGATATAGATCTTGACGCGATCTGCCGTGTTGCGCGGGAAACGAACACCGCCCTTGAGATCAATTCATTTCCTGACCGGCTTGACCTCAACGATGTCAATTGCAGGTACGCCAAAGAGAAAGGGGTTAGGATCGCTATAGATACGGATGCGCACTCACTTGAGCACTTGGATGGAATGCGTTATGGCGTGTCTGTCGCCCGGCGGGGATGGCTGACGAAAAAAGACGTGCTCAATACGCTGCCGTTGGATGAGCTTTTGAAAAGCATCAAGAAAAGGTAATGGTTATGGTTAAGATATTAGTTTGGTAGTTAGGTTATGTCGATAGGTTACTTAAAACCCTGCAACCCTTCCCAACTACTAAACTAAAATCTTTGCCCTTACCCAACTACATAATTATCGCTGTGATGATTAATAAACGGGATAATTTCTTACCGGTAAGTATTTCCTTTCTGCTTTTGACTTTTGCCTTCTTATCCGGCTGTCAGGATCAAGAGCTTTATCGGGACAAGCGCCTCATGATGGGGACGTTCGTTGAGGTCGTTTCTCCTGAGAAGCGCGCGCCTCAGATCGTTTTTGAAGCGATCAAGCAAACTGAGGATCTGTTAAGTAAATATAAAAAAGATAGTGATATTTCAGAATTAAATAAACGGGGGCAATGGCGGGTGAGCCCTCAGACGATGTACCTGCTGCAGAAAGCGCGCCTTTTTTGGGAAAAAAGCGAAGGAGCTTTCGATATGACCGTTGGGCCTCTTATGGATGTGTGGGGTTTCACCGATAAGAAGTACCGGGTGCCTGCTAAAGAAGAAATAGCAAAAGCCTTAGGTTGTGTCGGATTTGAAAAAATCATTTTAAGTTTGAATGATAATGTGGTAAAATTCAAGCTTTCCGGGATGAAAATAGACGCCGGGGCTATTGCCAAGGGATACGCGGTCGATCGCGCCGTGCAGGCATTAAAAGAGGCGGGTATCAAGAGTTGTTTGATCAATGCCGGAGGCCAGATTTACTGTTTAGGGGATAAATCCGGCCAACCCTGGCATATCGCCGTACGCAACCCGCGCCAGGAAAGTTTTATCACGGAATTCGCGCTCAAGAATAAAGCAGTATCTACCTCCGGGGATTACGAGCAGTATTTTATTCAAGATAACCTGCGCTACGCGCATATCATGGATCCAAAGACGGGATACCCGTCTGATTCAAAGGTCATATCGGTAACGGTCATTGCTGATGATGGTTTGACTGCCGATGCGCTTTCAACGGCAATATTCGTTTTAGGGAAACAGAAAGGGGAAGCTCTGGCAAAGGAGTTCCCCGGTGTTACAATAAAGATCATCGAAGCCCAGGATGAGCTGCGGTAAGGGAAACGGTTAGCTATGTTTGGAAAACAGGAAAAGCTGAATTCAGTAACTGAAAATGCCAAGAAAATGTTTATTTATTTCTCTCAGCTTATGGACCGGCCGGTCATCGATAATAACGGCGAATTAGCGGGAGAGTTATACGATGTTATTGTCAAGCCCAGCGAAGTTTACCCGCAATCCGCGCAGCTGATCATCCGTGCCGGTTTTATCAACCGCAGGTATGCCCTCGTTGATTGGGCCGATATTCAGGAAGTCGATGAAAAAGAAGTGACCTTGAAGATCGATAGAACAAAACTGATCTTTAAGGAAAAGCATAATAATAAGGAAGCATTGACCCTGCGCCGTGATATCCTTGATCAACAGGTCGTTGATACCTATAATCATAAAGTTATCCGGATCAACGATATCCACCTCTTGGAAGTCGAGCAATCCTTGATGATCGCTCACGTTGATATCAGCCTGCGGGGATTATTGCGCCGTCTAGGATTTGAGAAGTTCGTGGATTTTCTTGTGCGCCTTATTAACGATAAAGCCCCGTATTTAGAAAATGAGCACCTGATAACCTGGAAAAATATCCAGCCGTTATCGGTTAATCCTGTCAGCATGACCATTAAGATCAATGTCCCTCAGAAACAATTCAACAATATCCCTGCCGCTGACCTGGGCGAGATCTTTTTAGACCTTGATATGCAGCACCAGACCGTCCTTTTTAAGTCGCTCGATCTGAGAAATAAAGCCAAGATCTTTATGAATATCGATGTGAAAGCGCAGAAATCATTGGTCGAAGAATCAGACCCTAAAGAGATCGTGGATATTTTGAACAGTATCCCTTCCGATGAAGCTACCGATATCCTGGAACAATTACCGAAAGATACTTCTGAACGGTTATTGAGCCTGATGGAAAGCAAACAAGCCAAGAAATTGTCGCAGTTGTTGGGATATTCTAGCGATTCCGCGGGCGGTTTGATGGTGGCGGAATATATGTCGTTTCCCAAAGATACCGCTATTGAAACCGTATTAAAGCAGGTCAAGGAGCGGATTTTTAAAGTTGAACCGGCGCAGTTCGTTTATATTGTCGATGAGTTAAACCATTTGATCGGGTCAACCAATTTTAGAAGGCTTCTTTTGGCCCAGCCGCAGGAGCCGATACAGAATGCCGCTTTTCCTAAAACGTATTGCGTGCATTTAGACAGCAGTGTCAAAGAAGTCGCGTATCGTATGGAGAAATATAAGTATAACGCGATCCCTGTGGTTGATGAAAATAACTGTTTGCAGGGAATAATCACCGTTGATGACATCTTAAGCCAGGTTATCGCGATCGCCTGGCGCAGGCTGAATAAAATCAAGGCCAAAACGACTCTATGAGCAAAAAAATAAAAAAATTCTGGGCTGAGATCCTGATCTTCCTTTCCATTATGGGGCCGGGGATGATCACGGCTAATGTCGATAACGACGCCGGCGGTATTACGACGTATTCGGTCGCAGGCGCGCATTTCGGCTATTCACTCATCTGGTCTTTTATCCCGATCATCATAGCGTTGGTGATCATTCAGGAAATGTGCAGCCGTATGGCGGTAGTCACGGGAAAGGGATTAGCGGACCTGATCAGGGAGGAATTCGGGGTCAAGGTCACTTTTTACGCGATGTTTATTCTTGTGTTATCGAATATTTTTAATACTATTTCCGAATTCGCCGGTATTGCCGCCAGCGCAGAGCTGCTGGGGATAAATAAATATCTTATGGTGACCGGGTCCGCTTTATTTGTCTGGTGGCTGATCGTCAAGGGGACCTATAAATCGGTAGAAAAGGTGTTTTTGTTCGCCTGTTTATTTTACGTTTGTTATGTAATATCCGGGTTTTTATCAAAACCAGACTGGAATGAGGTCTTTGCCAGTTCCATTAAGCCGGAATTCCGTTTTGATAAAGCGTATCTTTTAATGCTCATGGGGGTCATTGGCACGACCATTGCTCCGTGGATGCAGTTTTACCAGCAGGCCTCGGTCGTGGAAAAGGATATCAAGCTTAAAAATTATAAATACAGTAAGCTTGATGTTGTGGTGGGGGCATTTGTGGTCAATATTATCGCTATTTTTATTGTCATTGTCTGCGCGAATACGTTATTCAAGCACGGTATCCGGATAGAAACAGCAAAAGACGCGGCACTGGCCCTGAAACCTTTCGCGGGACAGCATTGTTTTTATTTGTTCGCGTTCGGGCTCTTGAACGCCTCGATCTTCTCTGCCTGTATCCTTCCGTTATCGACCGCGTATTCGGTGTGCGAAGGCATGGGGTGGGAAGTAGGGGTTAACCGCCGGTTCCGTGAAGCGCCGCAATTTTATTCTCTGTATACCGCGATCATAATTATCGGCGCGGCGGTGATCTTATTGCCGGGTGTTAAACTCATCCCGATCATGTTGATCTCCCAGGCAACCAATGGCTTACTTTTGCCGTTTGTTTTGATCTTTATGCTGCTTTTGGTCAATAATAAACGTTTGATGGGTAAATATACCAACTCAAAAATATAT
>CAZPNW010000117.1:0-11832 GCA_964588175.1 uncultured Planctomycetales bacterium | reverse complement strand
GCATCCCGAAGTTTGCGCAGAAAATGTTAGAAAATTAACCCGCTCCCCATTTAGAATTTTCTAACTTTTTCAAGCGCTTAAACGAGGGAGTTACCTTAAAGCTTTATTTAGTGAAACCCTGCCGAATATGCGCAGGGAATTTCCGAAGGAAATTCCGCGCATGCTTATGAGGCACGGGTAAGCACCCCTCGTTCTTAACAATAATTCTGCACGCTTACGAGGTGCGGGCAAACCCCTTCTCACACAAAGACCCGGTCTTGGCAGGAAGTTAAAAACTACCTATTAAGACCGGGTCTTAAATAACAGCCACCTTAAAGCGCTTACAATGTGGAGTAGTTATTTTAAACAAACGAAGGGGAATAAAATGAACATATGATTTAGAGGAAATTCTTTATTGATTGCTCACTGATAGTGCTTCTGAGGGAACCATACTATTACGCAGATACTCTTTCATGGACAAAATATACCCTATACCGGATAAGCCTTTTATTTTAAGCGGGATCCTGCGGTTATCAGCGCTTATCCAGATCTCGAATTTCTTAGGTTCACTTTCAAAATGGTAGGCGCGCAGTGTTCCGGCAGGGACCGTTACATCTTCTATTGAAACCAGGCGTATAACAAACTGTTGCGTCGGCAAATTTACCGGCAAAGACCAGCCTAACTTTATATCCGGAATACTTCTCACGTAATACGGCAGGAGGACAGCGTTTTGGATCAAAGTATCTTTTTTTATTTTCGTTTCACTGTGATTCTTGCCTTTTTGCTTCTTTATCGTCAAAATAAAGTTTTTCTGGTCATAAATTTCAAGGATCCGCTCGTTCGATGGGAACTTATATATTTCACGCTCTACCCAAAGAGGGAAAAACCCTTCAGGATCACAATAGATCTTCTCCACATCTGTTAAACCCGTGACTTTAGTCTCAAAAGTGATCAAATTAACAAGTTTTCCTTCCTTTTTGGTCAATGCGACATTTTCAAAAGTTGCTTTCCCCAAAGAGATCTTCCCTAGTTTAACACTATAGACTATCCGCTCACCCGTATACAGGGGCTTTTTGTCTTGCTCAGGAACGATCATCGTCTTGCTGTACGGTTTTACAGGATAAACCGGCCACGGGGCTGTTGGCTTTGAAAAACGTGGAAGTCTCTCACGAACAGTATATATACCGATAAAAACAAAGAAAAGGAGAATAACGGTAATGAAAGTTTTCTTAAACATACAAAGGAGTTAAGTCGGTAGTTTTTAAAAACATGTTAAATTATATCATTCACTTAAGGTAAGCGATAACCGAGAATCTAATACACCTGGCTCAATTCAGTGCCTTGAAAATAGTGCCGCAATATCTCTTTATATTCTTTTCCCCTTTTTGCCATTCCACAGGCCCCACTCTGGCACATTCCAACACCATGCCCCCAACCTCCTCCGTAAAAAATGAATTGCGCGGGATTTTTATCGGCATCATACTTTATCTCAACTTTAAACATGCTGCTGCGCAAATTACCGAGTGTTTTACGGATATTGTATTCTTTATCGACTCTCACTGATTTTTTTTCGCCGATGATCTCGATCGAACTGATATGGCCGGATCGCTGGCGATTGAGTACGAGTATTTTACTGACATTGCCGAGCTCAGCGGACATATTCACCAGTTGATTAAGTTCTGAAGCGCTGTAAATCCTTACCCAGCGAAAACTGCTGTTCCTTGAAAACTCAGATAAATTGCAAAAAAGCTCACCCGGAGGATCTTTGAGCCAATACTCCATTTCTAACGGAGAACACCTTCCCTGATCATCAGCAGGTGGATCCGCATCAATAACACCTCTCAGATACGGGAACGCTGCTACTTTATTAAAAATATTGTCTTGCGTATGGCCGCCGCAATTACTCGAATAAACAGCGTCTATAAATTTACCCTCGGATTTCATGATCACGCCTCTGGTCTGGTCAACAGCGTCACTGGTGGCTTTGGACTCCTGTTCAACTCCGGCATATGCCTGGCAATGCACTTCAGGGCAGAAATCAAACCCTTCTGATCTGTGCCTTTTTAATTTAGCAAGCGCTTCTGTCCGCGCAGTCACCGCCTGGGCCTTAAGCGCCTCTTGCGGCCAGGAAGCGCTCATTTCTGAGGGGACCACGCTGTAAAGGTATTCTTCCAAATTCAGGATATTGACCACGCTTATTCCCTCCTGCCCGACATTAATTTCTAATGTCCCCCGGTATGAGCGGTCTTTCTGGTTAGACCAGAAATTATGCTCACCCGCCTTGACATTGAACAAAGTCAAAGTTGACTCTTGTGTCAATGGCCGCAGCAATACCGTTCTATCAAAAACACAAATCTCCGTTCCCCCCCCAGAAACAGCGGCCTTTCCATCAGGCCCCGGTGATATCGTATAGTTCCTGCCTGCCGCCCCCTTATGAGCAGGAGCGCCTGTGCCTTGAAACATAATTTCAAAAGGCCCGGAACATTTAAATTCGACATGGCTGCTCTTGCTGATCAAACCGACCCTTACAAATACAATATCTTTAACGAATGGAAAAGGTTTTACAAAAACCGCTTTCTTCGCTCTTTTCAATGTTTGCGAATCTTGCTCCCGGGTAAAATACTCCCGGTCGACCTGCGCGCTTAACTGCCGTATCATATCATCAACGAAGGCATTCGCCGGCTCAACAAGCTTGATTTTACGATAAAGCGACAACGCTTCTTGAGGAGACCCGAGTTTTAAAAGGATCTGCGCGATCATCTTTTTGATCCCGATTATACTCGCGTCAAAACTACCGGCAAGTTTGTATTCATCGATCGCCTTGGAGAGCTCTTTTTTTTTATAATACAGATCGGCTAAGGAAAGATGCGCGGCAACACTTGAATGGTCGACAACGATCGCTTTCTGGAAGAATTTCCGCGCGGTATCGCTGTCTTGTTTATCTTCATAACAAAGGCCGAGATTGATCAGGGTCTCTTCATCGGTTGGGTGCTGTTCCAGCAGTTTGCGTAAAACAACTATTGCCTGGTCAGGCTCGTTGTTCAAATAATAAAGCCTTCCCAGCAAATGCAGCAGGCGCGCATCGGGAGTGCCGGCAGGCGAAAAGAATTTATTCAAAACCCGGATCGCCAACGTGTACTGTCCAAGGTCTTTAAATATAACGGCGACGTTGAGATATCCAAGGATCTCCCCTGCGTCGCCTGATTTTTTATATAACGCCAAGGCCTTGGCAAAATGGCCGTTATTATAATAACTGGCGCCATCAATGGATCTTTTGCTTGTTTGCTGGCTGAAACTCAGAGGAAGCGGCAGGAAAAATAGCAGAGCTACCAGAGAAAAGATGATTATCCTGAATTTCGCCATGATCTATCTTTGAAAAAACTCAATTTTAGGTACTCATATGCCGAAAAAAACAAATACGCATACGAATAAATTAAAATCCTTTACTCAATAGGAATAGTGATCTTAATCCCGGTCTTAAGCTTATTTGGATTCTTGATCTTATCTTTATTCAATTCATACAGATATTTCCAGCGATAAGCCTTTCCGAGACGCTCCTGCGCGATCTTAGAAAGAGTATCTCCTTTCTTGACCGTATATTCTTCAGTAGAAACCTTAACTTCACTTTCAACTTTCTTTTCCTCTTCGACCACGTATTTGCCCTCTTCAACCTGCGTTGCCTGGGCTAATTCCGGGACAGGTATTGCTTCGCCCTTTTGAACGCTGCCTGGATACGGGATCATTACTTCTTCCACATCGGCGATCATGAACTGCGCATTACGGTCTTTCTGCATCCCTTCTAAATCCGTGATGTGGGCGACCGCGTCAAGCTTCCCGCGGCTTACGATACGGATCCGTTCATCAGCGACACCTTTATCCAGCATATATTTCTTCACCGCATCCGCTCTCTGCCTGCCCAATTTCTCATTATACATCTCCGAGCCGCGGATATCGCAATTGCCCGTGATGAGAATACTGGCGTCAGGATTACGTTTAAGGGTTTCAACAGCATTTTTAAGGATCTTCAGAGCATCGTCACGCAACGCGTTCTTATTATAGTCAAAATAGATCTTCACATTCTTAAGTATCTTCTTAATAAGTAACGACGGACGTAATTCCTGCGGTTGAGGCTCAGGCAGCTCTTCGGCCTTATAATCAAAGATGATCTTATACACATACACGTATCCCCGGTTCCCCCAGGGGCGCATCTGCCCGGGTGTCGTTGGCCACCACCAATACCCTCCGCGCTCAGTGTCTTTTTGCGGCCCTGGTTTGGCGTCAGTCGGCCACCATTCAAAACGTTTTTGCAGTTCTTGGCGCTCCTGATCCCTCTTTTGCTGCTTTTCTTCTTTATCAAAGGCGTAGGCAGCCGTGCTTAAAATAAAACACAGCGCCATGACCACTGAAAGTTCCTTTACCAGAATATTCTTTGCCTTTCTCATCATCTTCACACTCGCTTTTTAAACTTGAACTTTACTATGAACGCGTACATGCCCCTGCATATAGCTTTTAGTATAATTATTATAAACGTGTTGCGAGGATATTACAAGATTAATTATTGGCCGATTTTTTCTCGAGTAATTCCCGCTCTTTCAATACCTGATCGATCTTTTCAAGCAATTCCAAAGGATTAAAGGGTTTTACCAGGCGGGCTTTGATGCCGAAGAAATTCATGAGGATAGAATGCTCTTTACCGGTATAAAATGCGCTCATAAAGATAACAGGAATTGCGGAAATATCGGGAAAACGGCGCAATTCCTCGACCACATCAAATCCGTCCATCCCCGACATTTTAATATCCAACAGTATAATATCCGGTTTTATCTGCTGCACCATCCTTAAAGCGCTTATACCGCTTGAGAAAACAAAGGTTTTATACCCCTGCAACATAATTAATGCTTTGACCTCTCTTAACAATTCATTATCATCGTCGACGATCATCACCTTTTTCTTGACCGCCTTTATATGTCTCGGATGAATTTTTCTTTGCACAGACTGTTTATGTAAAAGTTTTTTTACCACCATATGGCTATACTGTTTCTCTGGTTACTATTGGAGTAATAGTGCGCTCTTCTTCGTTATCGCTTGATATGGCCTTGACAGGGATCACCTGCTTGCCATCAGGAAGCCCGTATCGCATCGTAAAAGTCCCGTCATGGCGCAACTTTATCTTCTTACCCTGCACATATACCGTTGCATCGGGTTCTGTCGCCCCATATACGATCAACTCACAATCCACCACCAGCCAGAATGACCGGGACTTTCCCTTCTTCTTCACCGGGCTTGCACCTGAGGTTATCCCGGGAGATGATAATACCCCGGAGAACAACGCCTTCTTCACCCGCTCCTGCCAGGCCTTGCCCACCGGCGAACTCTGACCTACCCCGAACCCCATCCCGTATAACCGCCCGAACATCTCCTCCGGGATCATCCATTCCTCATCCGTCTCCCACGAAGGACCGTCTAACGGCGTCTGCACCACATTCGACCGCACGATCGTGATAAATTCTCCCGTCACCAGCCGTAACCCGTAATCCACGCACCACCACCGCCCCGGCCCTCCCGTATCGATATACCAACTCTGAGCCTCTGTATTTACCTCTATATCGAAATACCGGTGCGCGTTCTTTCCGTTGAAATTGACCTGGCTGACATCGTATACCCTCAACACCCGTTTGGCGCTGAAAAATAATCCCTTTAACTGCTGCTTCAACCGCTCATACGTCCCGCCCGTCACTTCCCAGAACGAATACAACCACCACGGATCCCGCAGCTGTAAGACGATCTTATCTTTCCCATACCCTCCGGGCAGCTCATACGGCGTCGTTCGCACCAATTTGGCCACCTGCGGATGCGAAAATTTCGCCTTTTCTACCGCCATCTCCTGCGCGCCATAAACTTCTTCCTTCACAGGTTTTTGTAGAACCCGCTTCTTGGCGATCCTATCGGGAAGATCTTTAACAATCCGGCGAGTGATGACCCTGGATTTACCGGTAGCCTTCTTTTCCGAAACACCTTTAGTTTCCCGCAAAGCTTTCTTTAACCCTTGTTTTATTTTACGTAATATAGCCATTTCGTTATTACCTCCTCAAGGATAAAAACTTTGTTTTACCTGTTCTCCTGACCCTTTCACTCAATGTTTCTCTAATAAAAAAAGGGAAATAAATCCCTTTAGTAAAAAGTTATCCCCTCGCTCCCGCCATCCTTTTTTCACCGGTTATTTCTTAGGCGTTATTGTTAAAGCTTTATTGGACGTCAAAGCTTCTTTTAAATCTTCTTCAAGAGCTTCTTTAAGCTTGGTAATCTTTACTAATTCTTCCTTTAAACTCATGTTTACCAGCTGCTCCTGAACCAGCGCTTTCTTGGTGGCTTGATTCGCCGCCTTTTCTTCCTCAAGGAGCTGCTCAGAAGCTTTGAGCTGCTGCGCTAAACGAGACTCTGTTTGAGAAGATTTATTCATCTTCTCCTCCAACTCCATACACTTGAGCGCTTCCTTATTATGCAAGAGCTGGATTTGACGGGCATCATTACATGACTTAAATGATAGCGCTATAAAAACAACAACTAATACCGCCAATATGACCGTTATCTTGTTTTTCATAAGCTCATTCATACTATCCACCTCATTCTGATTATCAAAACTTATAGTTATTATTGGCCTGCGAATAAAATTACTTTAATTTTTCTTCCGGCACATCTACAACCGGCACGGGCTTAACCGCAGCCTTCTTAACTTTAGTGACCTGAGGGACAATGACCACTTCAACCCTGCGATTCAACTGGCGATTCTCAGCCGTATCATTTGAAGCCACCGGATGAAACTCTCCATAGGCGATCGCGGAGAGCCGCTCGGATCTTACCCCTGCCGGCTCTACCAGGTAATGCAAAACACTCAACGCCCGCGAAGAAGAAAGCTCCCAATTAGATTTCCAGCCTGAGAATTTAATCGGCTGATTATCGGTATGGCCTTCGACCCCAACACGCAATTCCGGAACATTTTCTTTTAAGACACGCGCGACCTTCTTTAAACTATTAAATGCCTCAGGCTTAAGATCGGCTTTTCCCGAATCGAACAAAACATCGGCAACAAAAGTAATAACCAAGCCTTTCTCCATGCGTTCCAACTTGACCTGTTTATCGCGGATCTCCTGGGACAATCGGTCTTCAAGCAAACGCTGCGCCTGGGTCAACTCATCGACCTGCTGGCTCAACTCTTCGATCTTCTCGACATCCGAGCGCCTTCCCCGCTGGAAAATAATAGTACACCCGGCCAAACTTATACTCAAAAAAACAATAAAAAGCACGCCAACGAGTTTACTCTTCATACCATCCTCCTTACTGAAGAAATATCTTTTAAAGTACTGTCAGATTTAATGTAAGGTAAATTCTTTTAGGGAAAATACTATAACACAATCGCTCATTATAGTCAAGGGAAATATCCCTGATTTAAACGAAAAAAGGCCCAAAACATATTTTCTAAACGGCCTAAATAAAGATGGTCTCGTCTCTGGATGATCCTACGGAAACAGTCGAGATCTTCACACCGAGAGAATCCTGGATCCAGGAAATATAATCCCTGGCGCAGAGCGGCAAGTCTTTATAGCAGCGGGCCTTACGCTGAGGCGTAGCCCATCCTGGCATCGTATGATAAACCGGTTTGGCGTTGTCCAGGACTTCAAAATCATATGGAAATTCTTTAAACAACTTACCTTTATATTTATAAGCAACAGCCACAGATACGCTTTTGAGGCCGTCTAAAACATCTAATTTTGTGAGGACCAGTTCCGTCATGCCGTTCAATAAAACCGCCTCTTTAACCATGACCATATCAAACCAGCCGCAGCGCCGCGGCCTGCCGGTAGTAGCGCCGAACTCATTACCTTTATCACGGATGAATTTATCAAATTCCGCAGGGAACTCCGCAGGGAACGGGCCTTCTCCAACCCTGGTTGTATATGCCTTGGCGACTCCGACAATTTTGTCTATGTCGACGGGTGAGACTCCCGTGCCGGTACAACTGCCGCCTGCGGTAGAAGAAGACGACGTGACAAAGGGATACGTCCCAAAATCAATGTCCAAGAATGTTCCTTGCGCCCCTTCAAAAAGAATGTCTTTTTTATTCTTAATCGCCTCATTCAACAATACCGTCGTGTTACAAACATAGGGGGCGATAAGCAAGGCATATTTCATGTATTCCTTATAGATCGAATTCAACCGGAACGCAGGATAGCGATAGACTTTCTTAAAGATCTCGTTTTTTTCGATCAAATTATCCTTTAACTTCTCCTTAAAGACCGCGGGGTTCAAAAGGTCGATCATGCGTATACCGCAGCGGTTTATCTTATCGGCATAACACGGCCCGATGCCTCTGCCGGTGGTCCCGATCTTATGGGTGCGCCGCGCCTCCCGCAAGCTGTCTAATATTTTATGATAGGGCAAAATAACATGCGCCAGCGAGGATATCTTCATACGTTTACTGATATCGATCCCGTTGTCCCGTAACTCATGGATCTCTTTGATCAACGCCTGAAGGTCGACGGTAACACCGTTACCGATACAACAAACCTTCCCCCGATGCAATATCCCTGATGGGATAAGATGAAAAACATGTGTTTTTCCGTCGACCACGACCGTATGCCCCGCGTTACTGCCTCCCTGATAACGGACGATATAATCCGCCCTCCCGGACAAGATATCGATGATCTTGCCCTTGCCTTCGTCTCCCCATTGTGCTCCTACAATAACTGTATTCATAAGGATATATGTTCGGTTGTTGGTATGAAGTGCTTAAATAATCATTGAGCGCTCTTACGGGCTCATGGTGAATATTTTACGCGCAATATCCGGATAGGTGGCGATAAACTTTAACTCCTCATCAACCAAAGGCTTTTGATTATGCACATTGGCGTAACGGACCAACTCCAGGATCTCGGTAGCTTCTTTGTCATTATGGAAAACAACCTCTAACTTGTCGATAACGTTTCTAAAACCCTTAATGCCGGAATATTCTCCGACGGTGATCTTACGCCCTGTTTCGATGATCTCAGGCTCTCCCCTGCCTAATTCTTCATAATCATAAAGCTCATAATTACGTCTGTCTTTGAGCGCGCCGTCAGCGTGAATGCCGGATTCATGGGCAAACGCGTTGGCTCCCACACCGGGCTGGTTGATCGGGATCGGGATCCCAAACGCGTAGGAAGCGTATTTGCAGATCTTCCAGGCAGATTTTAGATTGACCCTTTCATCTAAAAGGTATTTCTCGCTTACCTGATTGCCATACTTGATCGCTAAAATAACCGCGACTAGATCAGCGTTCCCGGCCCGCTCCCCCATACCGTTGATACAGGTATTAATATAAGCGTCATATCCGGCATCATTGGCAGCCATAGCCCCGCAAATGGAATTAGCGACCACCATCCCCAGATCATTGTGGCAGTGGACCTCGATCGGAAGCTTGACTTCAAGAGCGAGCTTTTTGATCCTCTCATAAATACTAAAAGGAGAATCACAACCGAGGGTATCACAATAGCGTATCCGGTCAGCGCCTGCTTTCTTTGCCGCCTGAGAAAACTCGATCAAATATTCCAGCCGGGTACGAGACGCGTCTTCCGCGTTAACCCCGATACTCTGCGCGCCTAAGGAACGGGCAACGCCGACGGCTTCCGTCATTTCTTCAATGATAGAAGCATGATCAAGCTTGCCTTTGAACTTATGGGTGATCATCTGATCGGAAGTAGAGATTGAAAGATTGACATGTTCCAAATGAGGCACCAGCTTAAAAGACTCTTCGACATCTCCTTTGGTCGCCCGTAACCAGCCGCCCAAACGTATCGGGGTAAGCGCCCCCCTCCGGGCGAGCTCCACATTCGCGTTCAAATAGTTGGTCTCATGATGCGTCAACGGAAAGCCGAATTCAGACTGAAAAACGCCGACCTCATTCAGCATAAGGTTGATCATGGTTTTTTGCAGTTTTGACAGGCAGATACGCGAAGTCTGCACGCCGTCACGATTAGTCACATCGACAAGATATATCCTTGGTTTTGTACTCATAGATTCTCCCTTGTTTTTTTTACCCCTTGTTATTCCCTGTATATTATCTCTTAAATATTTTCTTGAACTCTTCTTTGGACGGTACGCCGTTGGTGCCGAAAATTTCCTGATTATCCATAAGATAGGTCGGCCCGCGCATGATCTTCAGCTCAAGGGCCAAGCCGATATTGGCCTCCAACAAAGCCGCCCCTTCCGGGCTTTGAGCGCAGGTTTTTATTTTCTTTATATCTACGCCGGCCAAACAATCATCCCACCAGGAACTCCTGCTCTGAGCGGCCCTGCAGCTCAAATAGCCCCAGAAAAGATGCGGGTAATATTTCTGGAGGCAAACACTGCGTAAATAATCCTCTACTTCGGACACGCCGCCAGCAGCGTCGAATTGATTGCCTTGTTTTACCGCCAGAAAATGCACCTGCGGGTTTAAATCCTGTATCGCTTTCAACAGGCCTAAGGATTGTTTTTCATACAAGCTCAGGAACAGATCAAGCTTGCCTTTTATCTTAGGCCGGTTATGATAATATGCCACGCCGGTATAATACGATTTGAGCACATAATAATTGCCTTTGAGTTCCGCGTTAACCTTAACTTCTTCGAATGCTTTTTCCTTTTCCGCTTCTTTTCCTAAAAGATACGCCGGTAACCCTTCGAGCGAGAGTTCTTTGGTTAATTTTGCCGCCTGCGCATCGGGATAATACAGATATGACACCGCCAGCCCCGGGAATCTTTTCTTTAAGTAACTAATGACATTTTCAGTATTGCACGCGAAACAATCCTTGAACGTCACGACCAGGAGCGGCACTTTCAAAGCTTCGGTAAAAATACACTGCGCCTTCAGGCTTCCCGGAGCATCACAGGCACCGACCAATCCCTCTTTAACACACTGAGCATCGGAAAAACATCGCGGCAGGATCCCCCCTATCTCCGGATCATCCGGGATCTGATCGGACACCCGTAATTCCGCTATTTTAAAATCAATGATCTTCTTATCTTTGATGACCAGGGTAGCTTTTCCCAGCCGCCGCGCCTGCCAAAAAGACCTTAAGATTATCGTTCGACCGACCTTAAGAGGAGACTCCGGCTTTGATTGCTTACTCCCCACAACGAGCACATCAATATCCGGGACACTATTAATTAATTCCAGATCATCCTGCTCTGCGAGGTTGCTTAAAAGGATTATGATCGGAACCTGCTCCTTTTTGAGCGCCTTTACCGCAGCGTGCACCGCAGCCTTTGGCTCACTGAATTTTACCCCCCCGGATTTCGACTCAGCCAAGACAGAAGTAACGCCGATAATACCGACTTTAATGTCTCCAAAAGACTTGATCAGATACGGTATGAACTTGCGCGTATCTGATTTATCACCGGAAACATTGCACGACAAAACAGGGACAGAAATACCGCCGATATTCTCATTCAAAAAATCTTTACCGAAATTAAATTCTTCAGCGGAAAGCGCTGCAGCATCATAACGCATCATATCCATAGCCTTAAGATTAACCTTGGTGCGTATTTTATCTAATTCAGTATTTTGCGTATATTCATCCGTTACTCCGCCGCCGAAAAAAGCTCCGGAGTCTACCACTAAAGTATTGGCATTGGCTTTCCTTAATTCTTTTATTAATGCGGCGCGCCGACTGATACCGCCGTCTTTCTCTTTCGGACAGCTGCAGGTATAAAGCATGGAATGCGTTAAGCCGGTATAGATCAGCGTGATCTCTTCGCCAAATGCAAGAGGGATCAAAGACCCGCAGAAAAAGAGAACCGCAAGCCAAATAAAACCATGACCGGAAAACGCATGAATTA
>CAZPNW010000116.1:0-3557 GCA_964588175.1 uncultured Planctomycetales bacterium | reverse complement strand
TCGGCATTTCCCGGGTCAAGCTCGATTGCTTTCGTACAATCAGCAATACTTTGCTCCCCCCCCAGGTCCACCCCGCCGAGCCTTTCAAGCCGGGCACGCGCTCTTTTCACGTAAGCATCAGAAAAATCAGGTTGCAACTCTATAGCGGTACTAAAATCAGCGATTGCTTTATCGAACGGATCTTTGTCTGCGTGCGCGTAATCATCGGCATCGTATCCGTTTCTGATCTTGCAACGTTCAAGGAAAACACATCCGCGCCCATAATAAGCTTTTGCATCAGAAGGATCTGCCTCTATCACAAAAGTGTAATCATTGCTCGCACTCAAGAAATCACCTTTCTTCATAAACGCTGATCCGCGGTTTTGATACACCTGCGGATAATCCGGGTTGATCTTTATGACCCAGGTAAAATACTCTACCGCTTGTTTATTACGATCCTGCTGCAGAGCCTCTTTACCTGCTGAAAATAACAGGTTCGCATAGATATTCCCCTGCGCATCAGGCTTAACAAAAGCCGGATTGAGCTCAACCGCCTTCAGAAAATCAGCGATCGCTTGTTCAAAACTGCTTTTTTGAGCATAAACAAGCCCCCGGTCATAATACGCCTGCGCTCGGGCAGGGTCGATCTTGATGACCCAGTTAAGGCCGTCAAGAGCTTCTTCGATATCCCCTGCCTCCAAAGCAGCTTTACTATGAGCATACAGAATATCCGTATATACAGCCGCCCGTTTATCACCGGTGATCATCGTCGGCTCAATTTCTGCCACCTTTTTAAAGTCAGCAATAGACTCTTGAGTCTTTCCTTCTTTAACATACGCCAGCCCTCTTTCAAAATATGCGGCAGCATGCTTTGGGTTCAATTCAATAACCTTTGAATAATCCGCTATAGCCTGGTTTAAATCACCCTTGACTCGATATAAGAGGCCCAGCTGATAGTAGGCTTCGCTAAATTGAGGATTGACTTTTATTGCGTTCTTATATTCGATGATCGCCTTATCAAACTTGCCCTGGCGCTCATAAACGAGGCCTTTTTGGTATAAAGAAACGGCATTCTTCACGCAACCATGAAAACACAAAAGGCAAAAAACGGCAAGGACACCTTCAATGACTGCCATTGACTTATTCACTTTAGTACTCATCCATTCTCCTCTCAATAAGAAATATTGTTGACCGTCCTATTTTTCTAAAGGATTCCCCCGCCTGTATCCGACGATCTCTTGAGCAACAAAGATCAATGTTTATTGAGGCTAAAAATACCGCGGCATTTGCTATAAACTTTCCCTGCAATAAAATTATGCCCCCGGCCATTTAAATGATAATCTTTCTTCCAATAAAATTCATCATTCTTATTTTTCATAGAACTATATAGATCGAGGACATTTATATTCTTATTCTGGAGGCCCTTAATGAAAGCCTCTGTGAGATCTCTATTGATCCTGAGGTCTGCTTCACTCAATTTCAAGCAATGCTTAACTTTTTCTAACGCCTCTGCGTCGCGTTGCCATTCGACATCCGCCTTTGTCGGTAACAATACCAATAAAAGATCTATTCCCTGCTGTTTACATACATTGCGGATCTTTACCATAAGCTCCTGGACATGATTGAGCGTTTTTTCTTTCATCTGAGGGAATGTCTTAAAATAATACACCTGGTTAACAACCTGGCTGACTGCTCCCTCATTGACCTGGCAGGCCTGCAAAGACCGGATATACTCTGCCGGCCTTTCATTCACCCCGTCTCTGGCTTCCAATATCCGCGCTGAATCGATAAAATCATTGCCGGTGTAGATACAAACAATATATATGTCCGGCTTTAAGTATAAATACTTATTCAGGAAAAGAGGATAATGGTCGGGGCCATAATAGCCGACACCGCCATTAAGGAATTCGAATTTCTTAGTTTGGCTTTCTGAATTTAATCGGTTTTCCAGGACAGAAGGGAAAGATTCGCTATTATTGACCACGCCATCGACTTGAGAGTCCCCGGTAACAAGTACCCGTGTCACTCCTTTAGTTTTCCGCGCGGCAGTATCAGTATCTTCCCTGAAACCCAGGTTGTTTGTTTGAAAGATTATTTTTCCGCTTTTACTTTCCGGCCAATTATATTCTCTTTTGGCGTATGGCCTATGGACATGGACTGCTACCGCATCTGCCTGATAATAATCACTTTCTATCTCTACGATATCCGCAAGAAGCCTGCCGTTTAAGCATAAAATGATCAAAACTATAGCCGTTACTGACAGGATACATTTTCGCATCTTATATTATCAAACAAGAGCCCTCTTTTACAGGATCGAGCCTCAAGCTCATTTAAACCCTGACAAAAAACATATACCCTGACGGCAACCATCCTAGACGCTTTATCTAATTATATCGCTTACAAACAGTTACACAACAATTCTTTTGATATGTAAGGTTATCTACAGTGGCTATGGTTTAATCAGAAGACAGCAAATCCTTCAAATTTGCTTCAGAGGCCTTCTTTAAGATTACATCTTCACCGCAAGACCCTATTCCCTTCTTTACGGCACTGCTTGTCAGTCTAATTTTATCCTTACAAAGATCATATACCCTAGCGGCATACGGCCATAGCTTGATTTTAATTTATCCGGAAGGATATTCAGGTCACAGGAGCCGCCTATCCCCCATCTCGTATGCTTCCAATCAGGAAGATCATAAATATAACCTAAAGTTACTTTGTTTACGGTAAATTTCTCGCCGTGCAAAGGGTCATCTTCTAAAAATAATTCATCTTTTGCTACGCGCTCAAACCGGCTGAAAAAAGTATGCGTTTCCCGGACTCTTATTGCTGACTCCAGAAGAAAACCATCGAGGGACCGCCCGGGAAGATTAACATTACGCCCCCAGGCAAACGTTGTTTGCCAATTTGCCCATCTATACGCCTTGTTATAACTTATTGAAACAGAGGTGCGCCTTGTATCGACATCCGGCTCTAATTGTTCAGGGCTGTCGATATATCCGAAACTGGCCTGCATAGCCCAATCTTTAGCCGGGTTAAAAGAAAGCCGCATTGACACGGAATCAAATCGGGGCGCTTCGATATCCCAACGGTCCTGGTCAGGCTCCCTCCCCTTGAATACAGAGGTTTCGGCCTTGATATTCTTCCATATGTAACCTAAGGTAGAAACCCCATAGGTAATGTGGGTGGAATCCAACCAGTGGTGAGTAATAGGCGCTTCAGGGATATCCATCCCGGAAAATCGATGCATAAAAGCAGGCGGGCCTAATGCCGGCTCACCGGGCAAGCCGAAATAAGTGAACACTGAACTCTCATCCGATAACGCGAAACTATAGGTACAGGCAAGCTCCATGAAAAGATCATGAGGATGCTGACGGTCGATCAGCGGGGTCTTTCCGTCGGCTGTTTCCCCGTTCTGAAGTAAAACAGGATATCCTGTTTTTCCCATCGCAGGGTCAAGAGAAAGCATGCTTCGTAAACCCAGCACTCCTTGCGCGAACGGCCGCTGCGCCATGAGCATGAACATGCTGGAGCTGAAAGCTTCTTCATCCCCTCTTTTCCCGTTTTGCTTATCATAG
>CAZPNW010000115.1:0-2243 GCA_964588175.1 uncultured Planctomycetales bacterium | reverse complement strand
ACATACTTCGTGCCTTCTTCGCGCACGACTAACCTATAGAACTCGCAGCCCATGCAATTGCCCACTTTCGCGGCAAACGCTCCCTGAACCTTGCCGCCGCAAAGCGTTCCCGATACCGCCCAACAGGCGCGGCCGGCATTTTTACCGCTATTGATCTTATCTACTCGTATCTCAACAGCAACAGGACAGACCCCTAATTCAGAAACCTTAGCGCCTCCTGGCTCTCTGCCGCATTTCTTAAACTCCCAGCAATTTTGTTTTTCCATTCCAACTGCCCCCTTTTGACCCGGCATTAAATGACAATTGATATGCTTATGCTTTTTTGAGCCTTAATAAATATGCTTTATACGCGCTCTTAATATCACCGAGATTATCCTCTCCGAACTTCTCCAGTAATGAACGCGCGATCTCAAAAGCAGCCGCGCTTTCCGCGACAACACCGGCAGCTTCCACGACACAAGTATCCGAACGCTCAACCGCCGCCTTTGAGGCTTTCTTCAAAGCGATATTGACTGAATCTAAGGGATCCATGAGCGTAGCAATAGGCTTCATACAAGCCCGCAGGATAATATTTTCTCCGTTGGATATCCCGCCTTCAATGCCGCCGGCATTATTGGTATTCCGGTAATATCCTTTTCCACGGGAATAATAGATCGCGTCGTGTGTCTGTGAACCGCATTTTTCGGCATAACCAAAACCTAAACCGATCTCAACCGCTTTAATGCCGGGTATTGCCATGATCCCTTGAGCCAGCCGGCCGTCAAGCCTGCGGTCAGGATGAGCGTAACTGCCTAAGCCTACCGGCGCACCGGTGATCCGGACTTCGAAGATCCCTCCCACAGTATCTCTTGTTTCCTGCGCCTGAATTATCCTGGAAATGATCCTTTCCTTATTACTTTCCCCCCCCACTGATATAACGCTGCTGGAAATAGAGATATTGAACTCCCGCAAGAATATTTTACAGAGAGATCCTATCCCAACGGTAGCAACTGTACTGCGCGCGGAAGCGCGTTCCAGGACTTCCCTGATATCGCTTAACCCGTATTTTAATATACCCGGCAGATCAGCGTGCCCGGGACGAGGACAGACTACTTTCGCTAATTTCTCGATACTGGAATCTTTATTTAAGACCAAAAGCGAGATCGGGCTGCCAAGCGTGACCCCGTGCTTTAAACCGGAGATGACCTGCGCGCTATCACACTCGATTTGCATGCGTTTTCCGCGGCCAAAACCCTGTTGACGGCGTTTTAATTCCTTATTAATTGTCTCAATATCTATTTTTAAACCTGCCGGCATCCCTTCCAGAATAACCACATTACCTTTCCCGTGCGATTCACCGGCAGTTAAATAACGTAACATAATAAGCCTCCTCTTCCTTCATTTTTTAGTTTACCAGGAATATCATTGTTAATTATTACATAGCAATATATTACATGAACATCTAAACACTGTAAAGAAACTTTTACTTGTACCGCGATCCTATTGCCAAAGGCCGCGTTTATTTTCGCGCGCTTCCTGGTATAATTCCAAGAATAGGTCCGCGTATTTTACATTAGGAGGATATGTCATTAAAGAAGCATACCCCTGTTTTACGATCTCGGCGTTTACAAACGTACCATCCGGCAAATAAGCATACCCCAGGAGCCTTCCGTACTTATCCTTCTTTTCTACGTCAAATTCAACTTTCACGCGCTTTCCTTCCACCAAGCCCCGGGTAAATTGATATGCCCTCTTCCCCAACTTTTTAATGGTTTCAACACTCTGGCTTGTCCGTTGGCTGTCACGGTATAATTTTTTAGACTCATGCAACTCAGGAGTGTCAATACCAATAAGCCTAACCCGTTGCCCGCCTTCTAGTACCAGAGTATCGCCGTCAACCACTCTATCAACAAGTATATCATAATACTTATCTTGCGCGCCACTTTGCAGATTCGTGTTACTCCTGTTTTGAGTGCCGAACCAGCCTGCTTGCTCAAAAGCGGCAAAGCATAGCGAAACGATAATCGTAATCATAAGCAACATATTTCTCAAAATTCTTTTCATCCTTAACTCCATTATTACGCTGTATTTACTAAAGAAAACCTACTTGCGACCTGTGACAATAAACTATGGACTATGCGTCTCATTGTGCCACACATTTCCAAGCGAGTTCATTTTGATTGTGAACGGGTGACTTGGCTGTTCCCGAACAGGGCATAAAGGCAAGCCTGCCTGACGGCAGTCAGGGAGCGGGCACGGATGCC
>CAZPNW010000114.1:0-2450 GCA_964588175.1 uncultured Planctomycetales bacterium | reverse complement strand
TCTTTGACAGCTGCGGAAGCCCCTTTGTCGTCAGCCCGCAGGGCATGGCTTTTATCCCAGAAAGAGCAGTCAAAAGACGCTATTGTTCTTTACCTGCGTGCCATTGAGATCGAACCCCAGAACATAGATTTATATTATAACCTGGCGATCGAGTATTTGAAAACTAAACAATTCAGCCTGGCAGTCAGTATGTTTTTGAAATCGCTCTCCTTGAACCCGAACCAGGCGGATGCCTGTTATAACCTGGGTGTCATTTATGAAGAGCGGTTGAAAGATAATAAAAAGGCGATTGAGTATTATCAAAAGTATCTTAAATGCGCCCCTGAAGCCGAAGACATAAACGAGGTAAGATCGTGGGTTGGCAGGCTGCAGGCTATGCGGGATTAATATGAACGATAAAGATCTGGAAGGATTATTATTAAGTTCGGGGTTGGTTAATCAGGCGGATATAGACAAGGCATGCCAGGAAATGAAAAAATTAAAGCGGCCGCTGGAAAAGGTCCTGGTTGACATGAATATCGTTTCCCATCCTCTGTTACATGAAACGATTGCCCGGTCTCTTGGGTTTAAGTACTTGAGCCTGGAAAATGTCGAGTTTAACGAGGACCTTATTAAAACAGTCCCGGAGGCCTTAGCCCGCCAGACACAGGCGATCCCGGTCAAGATCGATAATAATACACTGCGCGTTGCCATGGTTGACCCGAATGATCTATACGCTATTGACCAGATACAGATGCATACCGGGATGCCGATTGAGATTTATTATGCTGGCCCTCAGGATATCGCGGACGCGCAGCAGCGTTTATATGTCGAGCGAAAGATCACGAAAAACCTGTTGGACGGATTAAATACCAAGGAACCGGTGCGAGCCCAGGAGTCGCGTTCGGAAGGCACCTCCATCATTAAATTAGTGGACCTGATCATCTCTCAGGCAGTCCATGACCGGGCATCGGATATCCACATTGAACCCGAACAGGATATCACGCGGATACGCTTTCGTATCGACGGGATCATGCACGAGATCCCGTCTCCTCCTAAAGAATGGGAGCCGGCGATCCTTTCCCGCCTGAAGGTGTTGGCGGGGATGGATATTGCTGAAAGCAGGGTCCCGCAGGACGGCCATTTTCAGGTCAAGGTAGACGATAAGATCATTGATTTTCGTGTTTCGACCATCCCGACTATTTATGGGGAGAACCTGGTCATGAGGCTTTTGGATACTGCCTCCGTCAGGATCGGCCTTGAACGCTTAGGGTTCGCGACAGATCTGGATTTGAAGCGTTACCGGGAGTTGATCTCCAAGCCTTACGGTATCATCCTTTCAACCGGCCCGACGGGAAGCGGGAAGACAACGACGCTCTATTCTGCGCTTACCACGATCAATACGATCGACCGGCATATTATTACGATCGAGGACCCGGTGGAATATCGTTTAGGCCTTATCCGCCAGATCCAGGTTAACGTGAAAGCCGGTATCAGTTTTGCCAATGGTTTGCGCGCTATCCTGCGCCAGGATCCGGATGTGATCATGGTGGGGGAAATCAGGGATTTGGAAACTGCTGTCATTGCCGTGCAGGCAGCGCTGACCGGTCATTTAGTGTTCTCAACGCTCCATACCAATGACGCTCCTTCAGCGGTGACCCGTTTAGTCAATATGGGTGTTGAACCGTTTCTTATTTCCGCTTGTTTGATCGGGGTCATGGCCCAGCGTCTTGTCCGTAAGATCTGCGAAGGGTGTAAAGAACCGTATCAGCCGTCAAAAGTTATCTTAGAGAAATGGGGTTTGACGGCTACCCCCAACGTTACGTTATACCACGGCAAAGGCTGCGATAATTGTAAAGGCACCGGGTATCGAGGCAGGGCCGGTATTTTTGAATTGATGGTGATCAGCGATGAAATGCGGGAGATGATCGTGCAACAGGCCTCCGCGCTTGCCTTGCGCAAAAAAGCGCAGGAAAACGGGATGAAGCTTTTAGGTGAGGATGGGTTAGCGAAAGTCTTGTCAGGGATAACGACTATTGAAGAGATCTCGAGGGTTTCCTCTGAATAGTTGTAATAAAGGCTAAAAAGGTATCAGCGTATATGTCAACCTATTCATATCGGGCGGTAGATGCAGACGGTAAGCTTGTTAACGGCGAAATGTCAGCGGCAACTGAAGTGGAGTTGACGACAAAGCTGGCGAAGATGGGGTATATGCCGGTTAATGTCAGTATCAAAGCCAAGGAAGCGTTTGCTCCTCAGGCGCGGATTTCATCAGGGGGAGGGCTTTTCGCTCAGTCGAAAAAAGTAAAAACAGAATCGTTGGTTATTTTTTCGCGGCAGTTCGCGACGATCATTAAAGCCGCGGTCCCTATCCTGGAAGGGTTGAACGCTTTAGCGGAACAATGTGAGGATCCCGCCCTGAAAGATGCTTTGCATCAGGTAGTGCGCGATGTGGAAGGAGGAGCAAGTTT